>JAYTGI010000162.1:0-1938 GCA_043733605.1 Demequina sp.
GGCCGCTGGCCCGAACCCTCAAGGCCAAGGGCGAACGAGGTGCCCTCACCGACCGTCAGGGACAGGTCGTGGTCGACAGGGTGCGGCGCTGGCGCGGGATCGCCGCACTTCAGTCCCGCCGACGCTGGCACAAATTCGGGACCGCCGGTCAGGGGAAACGTCGCCGCCGCAAAACCGATTGTAGGAGTCGGGATTGGGCTCGCGTTGACTGCATGTGTGTCGTCCGCGCCGTCGGCCCCCGTCAGTGCGACCGCCCCAAGGCTCGCCACGACCACGAGGGCGCCGAAGCGGCTTGTCCATCGCGTGGCGACGCGTCGGCGAATCGCCCGTTCGGCAGTGGCGCTGAGGGAGGCCGCCTTAGGTTGGTTCTCGCGTAGGAGGAGCGCCAACGTGTTGTGCAAGGTTTCGGAGGTCACAGCGTGACCACATCGATCTCATCAGTCGCCGCGGAGAAGTCGGTAAGCACGTGGTCGCCGACCGCTCGAGCGACAAAAGGTGCTGCGCCCTCAAGAATCCGGATCGCCCGCTCCCGGGGCACCCCCAACAGCGAGGCGATGGTGTCCGTCGAAACGCCGTCGAGAAAATAGGAGACGCATGCGAGTCGTTCGTAGGGCGCGAGAGTCCCCAGCGCCATCTCTAGGCGCCCAGTAGCAGTCTGTTCTCGCTTGTCCCTTGCGTTCGGATCGTGCACCGAAGTGTCGTCGGCCGCCCGCGGAGCGTACGCACTTGCCGCGGTTTCGGCAGGGGTCGCGGCCGCAGAGTTGGCGGCCCTGGGCGGCTCGTGCTCGTTAGGGGCGGCGGCTATCCCGCGCACCAGCAGCCGAGTCGCCTCGTGACGCGCGGCCACCTTGAGAGCATCACCTCGCAAGTGTTTGCGCCGGGATGCTGCACGGGCCACTGCTTGGTTCGCCACGTCCGCCGCAGCGGCATCGTCCACAATCAAGCGTGCCCAGGCTGTGAGCCAGGGCAGCACCCTCCGTGCGTCCTGGACCCTTGAGTTGCGTGCAGCTATTCCGCGCGTCGTCGTCTCCTCGCGGAGCGAACCATGAGCGTCGCTACCAAGACGCCCAATCCAACGAGCACCACGGTGGCCAGGGCCGGTCCGGCAGCCTCCGCTTTGCGCAAAGCAACGGGTGTCCGGAAACGAAGCACGCCCCAGCCGTTGGTGGCAGCAGCTCGACGCAAGGCGCGGTCGGGATTGACCGCGAACGCGTGGCCGACGACGTTGAGCATCGGTGCGTCCGTGATTGAGTCCGAATACGCGTAGGACGAGTCGAGGTCATAGCCGTGGGCAACAGCGAGTTCCTTGATCGCATCTGCCTTGGCCTGGCCGTACGCGTAGAAGGTGATCTCACCCGTGTAGACGCCGTTCGCGATCTCCATGCGAGAGGCGATCCAGTGTTCCGCTCCCAAGAGATCGGCGATGGGTGCGACGAGCTCCGCACCCGAGGCGCTCACGATGATGACATCGCGGCCGTTCGCTTGGTGCCGCCTCATGAGCGCGAGCGCCTCGTCATAAACGACGGGGTCGATGAGGTCGTGGATCGTTTCATCGACCACCGCGGTGACCTTGGAGACGTCCCAGCCCTTGACGAGCTCCGAGAGTGCATCTCGCAGCCTTGAGGTCTGCCTCTCGTCGGCGCCGCCGATGGTGAAGAGGAAGTGCGCGTAGGCGGCCCGGACAGCATCGGCCCTGGTGAAGAGGCCTTTCTTCATCATCGGACGCGAGAACGCCGCGGACGACGACGTGGCGATGATCGTCTTGTCGAGGTCGAAGAATGCGGCGCTGTGTCCGGCCATGTGGCCAGCGTATCTGGCGAATCCTTTGCGCGATACCGGTCGCGTTGACTCATGAGAAACCTCCGCGTAGCCCTATACGTTGCCTCATGTGAAAACCTCCGCTTCGGCGTGGTTTCACAGGATCGGTGACGGATGTGG
>JAYTGI010000163.1:0-5632 GCA_043733605.1 Demequina sp.
GGTGTGTATCTCCGCAGCTTGGTTCGGAGCGGGTCGCGTGCCCGCAACGCCCTGGGGGATGACATTCGGCGAGTTTTTGCTTCAATAGAGCATGGCGAACACAGCGGTGGTTCACTCGCGAGGCGAGGCGGTGCCAGAGCTTGGGCGCACCGTGTCCGATGCGGGGCGAGTCATGGCGGCCGTGCTCGTGTGCGGAGCGGCCGTGCTGCTCTTCGCCGTGCATGTGCGCCCGTGGGGCTATGTGCCGCTCGTCGCGGGCGTGATGCTCGCGTGGGGATTCGACCGCCTCCTCGCACGACACCTCGCGCTGATCGCGCTCGGCCAGGTCATCATCTCGACCATCTCACTCAAGGCTGACCTGTCCGATGCAGGCGTCGCGCGATTTGCTGTGGTGCTTGGCCTGGCGGTCGTGCTCCCGTACGCGATCTCACACGGAGTGGCGGGCGAGCGCGTCATCCGGTTCTCGATGCGCTGGGGCTGGCCTTGGACGCGGACCCAGTGGGTGTACATCGGTGTGGTCATCGTCGCGGGCTACCTGATTTTGCCGTACTACTTCATCGGCTCCGGTGCCTATCGCAACTGGCCAAACGTGACGGGCGCGAACGAGATTGCGCGGCTCTTTGTCGGCGTCAACGCCGTGGGAATCTGGGACGAGTTGTTCTTTGTCGCGACCGTGTTCGCGCTGCTACATCGTCACTTTCCGGTGTGGCTCGCCAACGCGTTGCAGGCCATGGTCTTCGTCTCGTTCCTATGGGAACTGGGGTATAGAGAGTGGGGGCCTGTGCTGACCGTGCCTTTCGCGCTCATCCAGGGGTGGATCTTCTCGTGGGCGAAGTCGCTGCCCTACGTCATCACGGTGCATCTCCTGTTTGATGCCGTGGTGTTTGCCGTGCTGGTGCATGCCCACCGCCCTGAGCTGCTCGACATTTTCGTGACCGCCCCTTAAGAGTTGAGGATCCACCGCTTGCCGCCAGAGGGACCGTATCGCGCGTTTGTGCCCCCCGCCAGACGCAACGTGCGAGGGCGCACGCACCCTCACGTGCCGGTCAGCCAGGCGCGGGTACCGAAGGTGCCGAGCGACGCCCCAGCCACTCGGCTCGCCCATGCGAGGTCTTGCGGAAAGTTGGCCTCGACCAGCCCATGGCGTGCGACTGCGTGGGCCAGCGCACCATGAAAAAAATCGCCCGCGCCCAGGGTGTCCGCCACCGTGACGGGATCCACGGCGACGCCTCCGCGCGTCGTAGGGGCCCGAAAAGCGATGGCCCTTGGCCCGCGCGTGACCGCGGCGAAGGTTGGGCCATGATCGACGATGTATGCAAGCACGCTCACCGGGTCGGCGGCCACACCAGGCGGAGCGAAATTTTCGGAGACGACCGCGACATCTACGTGCTGAAGCAGTTCCTCGGTGTGCGACTTATGGCTACCCGCATCCAAGATCACCGGGATTCCGCGCTCACGGGCCGCGCGTGCGAGCGGCACGCAGATTGTCGGGAAGTAGCCATCGATCAGCACCACGCCAACGCCCTCAAGCGACGGTGCAGGAGAGTCGTTGTCCAAGACGTCGCGTGGGGACGCGGTGGGGGAGACGACGGCGCGCTCGCCCGTCGCTCGCGTCACGAGGATCGACGCGGTCACTGGCACACCGCTGTATTCGCCCCCGCGGTGGACTATGACTCCCGCGGCCTTCAAGTCGGACGTGATGAACGACGCCAGCCGGTGATCAGGGAGCGCGGTCACGAGAGTTGCTTGGCCACCGCAATGAGCGAACGCCACCGCGGCGTTCGCTGCGGGGCCTCCGGCCGCCACCAAAAAGTCTAGGGAGACCACCTTTTCGTTTGCGGCGGGGAGCCGCTCGACCAGCTGGACAATATCCACCGTGCTGAGTCCCGCGAAAATCGCGCGGACGGGCGGCTCGGTCGAGGTCACTGGCCTATTGTGCCTGGCCAGGGGGCGAGGGGTCCGCTCGCAAGGAGTCGGGATGGGAATTGCTGACGACGATCAGGAAGATAAGACCGAGGAGGCCCTCGGCGATGGGCGGGGCGCATGCCTCATCCCGATGAAGATGGCCGCCATGGACGCGACGGCGAGCGCGATGCCGAGCCACTCCAAGGCCAGATACTTGACCTCAGGGCCCGCAATGTCATGCCTGATGGAAGCGATCAAATACGCGGTGACGGAGGCAACTCCGTCGGATGAGATGTACATCCTCACCGCGGCGAAAGCGCCGAAGAGCGCCTGGATCGCCAGAATCACGGTGCTACCAAAGCGCGAGCCCCTCAAGACGAGAATCAGCCCGATGATCAAGAGGATGGGTTCGACGGCCCTGAAGACGTCATATCCGGCGTCGAAGCGGCCGATATAGCCGATTTGGTCGGGCCCGAATAACATGAACGGGCCTGACCCACGCGTGAAGATGGAGAGGTCCTGCATCGGCCGCAAGAGCGACGAGGTGGTGTTTCCGGTGGAGATGAGGCGCCACAGCACGTGATCCGCCAACGCCAAGGTGGTGGCGGTGATCGCGAGATACCACGCGCCCGCCTTCGCAAACCTGAACCACGGGTGTCGGGCTGGTGGCGGCGTGGACTCGAAAGGCGTGGGCGCTGGCGCTTCCATAGACTCCCCCGGTATCTTTGTCACTTGCTGAGGCTATCGACGCTGGTCCGATCTGTCGACCGACCCATCCCCACACTCCGGATCCACGATGAGCTAGGCCCCCGCGCGGGAGTCGCCGGATGCGCACAAGGTTTGCGCCGCTCCGGCGGCCCCGCGACGGGTGGCGCGCCCGGATAGGGCACCATAGGGCCATGAGCGATTCCATTCGGATCACCGGCGGCAAGCCCCTCAATGGCGAGATTGCCGTTCGAGGCGCCAAGAATTTTGTGTCCAAGGCAATGGTGGCCGCGTTACTCGGCTCGACCCCCTCGTTGTTGCGAAACGTTCCTCAGATCCGCGACGTCAAGGTCGTGTCTGACTTGTTGCGTTTGCACGGAGTCACGGTCGACTACGACGTGGAGTCGGGCGACCTTGCGATGGACACCAGCACGCTGACGTCGGCCGATGCCGTGCAGATTGCGACCCACGCGGGCTCGTCGCGCATCCCGATCCTGCTGTGTGGTCCCTTGCTGCACCGGCTGGGCGAGGCGGTCATCCCGGACCTTGGTGGTTGTCGCATCGGCGACCGTCCCATCGACTTCCACCTCGACATCCTGACCAAGTTTGGCGCGACAGTTTTCGAGGGCCCCGACGGCCTGTACCTCACGGCAAAGAATGGGCTCAAGGGCATCAAGTATGAGCTGGCCTTCCCGTCGGTGGGTGCCACCGAGCAACTGCTTCTCACCGGCGTGCTCGCAGAGGGAGTGACCACTCTTCACAATGCGGCCGTCGAGCCCGAGATCAAAGACCTGATCGACCTTCTCCAGAAGATGGGCGCGATCATCTCGGTGGATACGGACAGGTCGATCACGATCGAGGGCGTCAAGACGCTGCGCGGCTACGACCATTACTCGCTGACCGATCGCATCGAGGTGGGCTCGTGGGCAGCCGCCGCGCTCGCGACCAAGGGCGACATCTTTGTGCAGGGCGCCCAGCAGCGCCACATGGGGATGTTCCTCAACGTCTTCCGTAAGGTGGGGGGCGAGTTCGAGGTGGTGCGCGATGGCATTCGCTTTTTCCACCCCGGCAAGGACCTCACGTCGATCCCGCTCCAGACGGACGTGCACCCTGGCTTCATGACGGATTGGCAGCAGCCGCTCGTTGTCGCCCTGACGCAGGCCAAGGGCCTCAGCATCGTCCACGAGACGGTGTACGAGAACCGCTTTGGCTTCACCGATGCCCTCGTCAAGATGGGTGCAAACGTGCAGCTCTACAAGGAGTGCCTTGGCGACAAGACGTGCCGCTTTGGGCAACGCAACTTCAAGCACTCTGCTGTCATCAGTGGGCCGACTCCATTGCAGGCGGCCGACATCGAGGTTCCCGACTTGCGGGGCGGCTTCTCGCACCTCATTGCCGCGCTCGCGGCGGAGGGCACCTCCACGGTGTCAGGGATCGGCCTCATCGACCGCGGCTATGAGGGCTTCCGCCACAAGCTTGCCTCGCTCGGCGCGAACGTCGAGGGTTCGTAGTCATGGCCCGTCGCATTCCGTTGCGCTCGTCGAGTTCATTGCTCTACCGCACCGTTGCGGGTCTCATTCGCGGCATGTTGCGTTGCGTGACGCGCAAGGACTGGCATGGACAGGACGACATGCCCGCCGCGGGTGGGTTCATCGCAGTGTCCAATCACGTGACGTACGCGGATCCACTGACGCTCGCTCACTTCCTGTACAACTCCGGCTACCCCCCGCACTTCCTGGGCAAGTCCACCCTGTTTTCGTTGCCGTTCATCGGCATGATTCTGCGCAAGACCGACCAGATTCCGGTGCATCGCGGCACGGTGCGCGCCAAGGATGCGGTGGACACGGGCATGAAGGTGCTGCTCAAGGGTGACGTCATCGCGATCTTTCCAGAGGGCACCCTGACTCGCGATCCCGACCTGTGGCCCATGATGGCGCGCACGGGGGCGGCCCGCATGGCGCTGGAAACAGGGGTGCCCGTGATCCCCGTGGCGCAGTGGGGCGCCCACAAACTACTGGGCCACTACAGCAAGCGCGTGCATCCCTTCCCCCGCAAGATGGTGACAATCAAGGCGGGTCCCGCCATCTACCTCGACGACCTGCGCACCAAGCCTCTCGACAACGACAAGTTGCGAGAGGCGAGCAAGCGCATCATGGACACTCTCACCGTGATGGTCGAGGAGATGCGCGGCGAAAAGGCGCCGGCCGAGCGCTACGACATGCGAAAGCACAGGGCGTGATGCGAGCGGCGGTTTTGGGTGCGGGATCGTGGGGAACCACGTTTGCGGCGGTCCTTGCCGATGCCGGTTGCGACGTTTCCCTGTGGGGACGCGATGCCGACGTCGCGGCAGAGGTCAATGGCGTGGGGCGCAATTCTCGCTTCTTGCCGGGTGTGAGCCTTCCCGAGGCCGTGCGGGCGACGGTGGATGCGGCATCGGCGCTCGATGGCGCACAACTCGTTGCAGTGGCTCTGCCGTCTCAGCACGTGCGCTCGATCGTGACGCCATTTGCAGGGGCCCTAGCGCCCGACGCGGTGATCGTTTCGCTCATGAAGGGCATCGAACGCGGTAGCCACCAACGCATGAGCCAAGTTCTTGGCGAGGCGTGGTTGGTCGACGTGTCGCGTATTGCGGTGGTGTCGGGGCCCAACCTGGCCAAAGAGATCGCGAACAAGCAGCCCACCGCCACCGTTGTTGCTTGCGAGGTCGAGGCAACTGCTGAAGTGGTTGCCCGTGCTACGGCGTCAGGGTACTTCCGCCCATATACCAACACCGACGTCATGGGCGTGGAGCTGAGTGGGGCCTACAAGAACATCATCGCCGTGGCGGTTGGCATTGCCGACGGAATGGGTTTTGGCCACAACACGACGGCGACGGTCATGACGAGGGGCCTTGCCGAAATCACGCGGCTCGGCCTCGCTCTCGACGCGAAGCCAGACACCTTCTCGGGGCTCGCTGGCATGGGCGACCTGATCGCTACCTGTGCCTCGCCTCTCTCTCGCAATCACACCCTCGGCGCCCACA
>JAYTGI010000164.1:0-5625 GCA_043733605.1 Demequina sp.
ACGTGGTGGGACACGAGCCACGTCAAGGACGCGCTTGATTTGCTCTTCATCACGGGCGAGCTCGCGTCCTCGCGAGGCAAGAACTTCGCGCGCACGTACGATGCCACCGAGCGGGCCTGGGGTCTCTCCCCCGCGACACCGACGCCCTCTTGGGCACTCACAGCCGACGTCGGCAGGCAGGAGCTCTTTGACAGGGCCCTGTCTGCGTGCGGGATCGGCACGCCGGCCGATTTGTGTGACCACTTTCGGCTACCGGCTAAGCCAGGCAAGAATGCGCCCTATGCCGCGGGGGGCGGCGCGTGGGCGGCATCGGCCGTCGAAAGAGGCCTCGCCGAGTGGGTTTCGGTCGAGGGTTGGACGGATCCGGCCTTGCTGGCCATCGGCGCGCCCACGCCTGAAGCGCCCTGGCATCGCGCCGCTCGCGATCCGGGGCGCGCCACAGGCGCCGTGCTTCTCAGCCCCTTCGACCCCGTCTGTTGGTACCGCCCTCGCCTTGAGCGGATGTTCGGCATGGAATACCGCATCGAGATCTATACGCCCCAACCCAAGCGCGTCTACGGGTATTACTGCCTGCCGTTCCTTCTGGGAGACCAGATGGTGGGTCGCGTCGACCTCAAGGCCGATCGCAAGGCTGGCGTGCTGCGGATCGCGGCAGCGTGGCGCGAAGAGCGCGCGGTAATGGGCACCCGGCGTAGGACGGACACGGAGGTCGCCACCGCCCTAGTTACCGAGCTCGGTCATATGTCACGCTGGCTCGGCCTTGATGCTATCGACGTGGCGCCCCGCGGCGATCTGGCGGCCGCCCTTGCGAGTGCCTCTCACAGCGGTTAGCGCGCCGCGATCAGCTTTGCCCTGCGACGCGCCCCGACCTCGCCGATGATGACTGCGGTGAGGGCCGCGAGGAACATCATTGTGCCGATGACGTTGACCTGCATCGGCACTCCGCGCTGAGCGGCTCCCCACACGTACATAGGGAAGGTCACGGTCTGGCCGGAGTTGAGGTTGGTGATGATGAAGTCGTCGAAGGACAGGCTGAACGACAGCAATGCGGCGGAAAGGACTCCGGGGAAGACCAGCGGGAAGGTGATTCTCCAGAAGGTCTGCCACTCGTTGGCATAGAGGTCCATTGCGGCCTTTTCCATGTTCTCGTCCATGCCCGAGAGCCTCGCCTTGACTGTCACCACCACGAACGACAGGCAGAACATGATGTGGGCCGCCAAGATGGTCCAGAAACCGAGGTGTCCGCCGAGACCAGCCGCGACAAAGAGCGCGAGTAGCGACGAACCCATCACGATCTCGGGCGTGGCCATCGGCAGAAAGAGCACAATGTTCATCGCTCCGCGGCCGGTGAAGCGGTGGCGGACGAGCCCGAAGGCCGCGAGGGTCCCCAGGAGAGTCGCACCGACGGTGGCGATGAGACCAATCTGGATGCTCGTGGTGACCGACGCACACATTCCTGTTGGGGCACAAGGGTGGAGCCAGTTGTCCCACGTAAACGACTGGAAGCGGTACAGGTTGCGCGCCCCAGCTGCGTCGTTGAATGACATCATCGCGACGATCACATTCGGGATGTACATGTACAGCAACACCAAAAGGCCCAGTGTGAGCACCAGGTGGGAGCCGATCCAGCGGCCGAACTTGACCATCACAGCAGATCCTCCGATCCCGACCGACGTACGTAGAGCATGACGAGCGCCACGATGATGACGAGCAGTACGACGGAAAGCGCACCTGCTTGGGCATAGTCGCCCTGAGTAGTGAACAGACTCTGGATCACGTTGCCAACCATGCGTTCGTTCGGACTCCCAAGGAGCGCCGCGTTGATGTAGTCACCCGCAGCTGGGATGAATGTCAGCAGCGTGCCGCCGACCACACCAGGGATTGAAAGCGGCCACGTGACCTTGAAGAACGCCTGGAACGGGTTCGCATAAAGGTCGCCCGCAGCCTCGAGGAGCTTGGGATCCATCTTCTCAAGGCTCGTGTAAAGCGGGAGGATCATGAAAGGCAGGAAGTTGTAGGTGATGCCGGCGATGACCGCGACGGGCGTTGCGAGGATCCGACCGCCCTGAGGCATGAAGTGCAGGGTCTGGAGTGTATTGACCACCCACCCGTCGTCGCCAAGGATCAATTTCCACGCGAGTGTGCGAATGAGGAAGCTTGTGAAGAAGGGCGCGATCACCATGACGAGCATCACGGTCTTCCACTTCCCTGCCTTAAATGCAATGGCGTACGCGAGTGTGTAGCCGAGCACGAGACAAATGACGGTGGCAATTCCTGCGTAGAGGAAGGACCTCCCGATCTCGGGCCAGTAGCTGGAGATCGCGCGCCCGAAGTTCGCGAAGTGCCATGTCACTTTGTACCCGGTCAGCACCGATCCGTTGGGGTCAAAAAGTGACGTTGCGAGCAGCGAGTAGAACGGGATGACGAAGAAGACGATGAGCCAGAGCGCGGCAGGCCCAATGAGCCACAGGCCCGCACGCTGCTTGCGAGTGAGCGCGGCCACGTCAGTCGTCCTCCCGCCCGGCATCCGCATCCTGAGCGGAATCGAGAAGGAATGCGAACTCCGGTCGCCACGACACGTCGACCCTGGTCCCCACCTTGACAAGACCGCCGCGCCTGCCAGTGTTCTGCTCGAAACAGATCAGTTGTTGTCCCCACGGCATCTGCAAGAGGTATTCAGTGGAGACGCCGATGTAGATTGCGCCAACGACTACGGCGCCAGACAGGTGGTTGCCAGGGGCATCGATCGCCGTGCCTTCGGGCTGAATGATGACCTTTTCTGGCCGGATGCCGATCCAACCCTCGGTGGAAGCAGTGTGAACTCGGCGTGCCTTGATCGACACGGTGGTTCCGTACATATCAACCTTGACCACTTCGTCCGCACCCGAGCCCTCCCGCCCGAGCACCTTGCCCTTAATGAGGTTCGTGCGGCCAAGAAAGTTCGCGACAAAGGTGGTCTTGGGGTTGGTATACAACTCGTAGGGCGTACCCATCTGCTCGATCTCGCCACGATGCATCACCGCCACGATGTCGGCCATCGTCATGGCCTCCTCCTGGTCGTGCGTGACGTGAACGAAGGTAATCCCCACCTCGGTCTGAATGCGCTTGAGCTCGACCTGCATGGTGCGACGCAACTTCAGGTCGAGCGCGCCCAGCGGCTCGTCAAGCAGAAGCAGTTCGGGCCTGTTGATGAGGGCGCGAGCGAGGGCGACGCGTTGCTGCTGTCCACCCGAGAGCTGCGCCGGCTTTTTTGCCGCTTGGGCGGTGAGCTCCGTGAGCTCGAGCATCTCTTTGACCTGCGCGGTCGTGTCCTTCACGCCCTTGCGCTTGAGGCCGAACTCCACGTTTTCCATGATGGTGAGGTGCGGGAACAACGCGTAGTTCTGGAACACAGTGTTGACGGGGCGCCTGTACGGCTTCTCATCGGTGATGACCGTGTCTCCAATCGCGATCGATCCCTCCGTGACCTCCTCGAGCCCCGCGACCATGCGTAGCGTCGTCGTCTTGCCGCAGCCCGACGGGCCGAGAAGCGCGAAGAAGGACCCACTGGGGACCACCAGGTCGAGCGACTTCACCGCAACAAAGCCGTTCGCGTACCTCTTGTGGAGACCCGAGAGGCGCAGATCCCTGTTGGTCTCGCTAGCCGCCTGTGACATCGGAATACGCTCCTTCGTACTCGCGCATCTGGTATTCCTCGAGAGCCATAAACGAATGGGTCCGGGCCAGATACTCCTGGGTGGGGAAGATCAGGGGGTTATCGACCAACGTCGGGTCGATCTTTTCCATCTCGGCCTGCGCGCCCGCAACCGGGCACACGTACCAGACGTACGCCGCCAGGCGGGCGGCAATCTCGGGTTCGTAGTAGTAGTTGACCCACTTTTCGGCGTTCTTCTGGTGGCTCGCCAAGTTGGGGATCAACATGTTGTCTGCCCAGATCATCATTCCCTCGTCGGGCGGCAAAAACACGAGATTGTCGTCGCCCGCGGCCGCGACGTCTCCAGACCACGCCACGCACGCCGCGATGTTCCCCGCCGCGAGGTCATTGATGTATTCATTGCCGGTGAAGGCCCTGATCTGGCCGCTCGCGCGCGCCTTGCGCAACTTTTCCAGCGCGGTGTCCCACTGCGAATTCGTGAACTTGGAGGGGTCGGCGCCTTCGCTCAACAGGAGCAGGCCCATCGTGTCGCGCATTTCCGACAGAAGACTGATCCGGCCCTTGAGATCTGGGCGAGTGAGCAACTCGTCGATAGTGCGCACCTCCCCCACCTCGGATTTGTTGTAAGCGATGCCGGTGAATCCGCTCTGCCACGGCGCCGAGTACTCGCGCTTGGGGTCCCACCCGACGCCCTGAAGAGAAGAGATCAACTGCGCATCCAGGTTGGGAACGTTGGCTTTATCAAACTTCTGGATCCAGCCCATCTGGATCATGCGGGCTGCCATCCAGTCGGTCAGCACGAACATGTCATGGTCCGTCGTCTGGCAGGCGCCCAGTTGATTCACCACCTTGGAGAAGAACTCGACGTTGTCGTTGACGTCAGCCACGTACGACACCTCGATGCCGTTGTCCTTCTGGAACTGGGTCAGGGTGGAGACGTAGCCGTCAGCATCCTCGTCGATGTAGCCCGGCCAGTTCGAAATGATGAACTTCTTCTGGGTATCCGAGAGGTCCGGCGCGACGCAACTCAATGGATTCTGCTGGCGTCCCGGCGTCGAGAAGAGCGGGAGGGCAGCCAACCCTGCGATTCCCACCGCGCCACCAAGCAAAAAGTTCCGTCGGCTCACGCCGTCGCGGGGAACCGATATCTGCGTCAAAGTCGCCTCCTTCCGGTGACGGCCGAAGCGGCGCACCAGATGTCCTGATATTGGCACGGCGCAAGCCGCCTGACCAGGGGTTTCGCGGAATTTGGTGCAGCGCATGTGCTGAACGTCCTAAGAATTTACCGGACGGAAACACGCTGGTCGTCCATGCCAAAACGAGGTCCCTGGACTAAAGTCCCTGGTATAGCAACACGGAGAACGACCTGCGGTCGCCCCACGTCGCGCCGTCATCCCGGCGGCGCGACGCCAACAATTCGTCGTCAAGGAAACGCCCTATGACCACCTACGACAGCCTCTCGCTCTGGTTCGAGACCTGCGCCGATGACCTCAACCCGTCGGCCCCGCTCGGGGGCGACATCAAGGTCGACATCGCGATCGTTGGCGCGGGCTTTACTGGACTGTGGACCGCGTACTACCTGGCAAGGGCGCGGCCGGGGCTCAAGATCGCGGTGCTAGAGAAGGAGATCGCCGGGTATGGGGCATCGGGCCGAAACGGCGGTTGGGCGTCGGCGCTGTTTCCAAGTTCGCTCGCGACTCTCGCCAAGGGTGCTGACCGTGAGCGCGCCCTGGCTCAGCACGCTGCGATGCGCGCCAGCGTGGACGAGGTGATCGCCGTGGCCGCGGCGGAGGGAATTGATGCCGACATCGCCAAGGGCGGCACGATCGTGGTGGCACGCAGCGCACCCCAACTCGCACGAGCGCGCGCCGAGGTCGATGAAGCCAGGTCGTGGGGGCGAGGCGAGGACGACATCGCGTTCCTGGATCGCGCCGACGCGAGGGCCCGCCTCAACGCCTCGGGCACCCTGG
>JAYTGI010000165.1:0-1917 GCA_043733605.1 Demequina sp.
GCGGTGTGGACATGTCCCCGTCCCCACACTGCTGACCAGGAGCATGGTCGTCCCGCGCGAAGGTGACCACCGCATCGATCCACCCATCAGTGGGCCCAGGCACCGTGATCTTGCGAGCGCCATCGGGTTCTCCAGCGGGTCGACCCATGGGGACCACCGACACCGCGCTGTGCAGGGAGGGGACGCGCTCCACCATCGGCGGGAGCTGGCGCAACACCTCACCGGTACGCCATTTCTGGGGCGCCAGCTCGTGGATCGGCAGCTCACTGTTTGCCGTGCACCCCGTCGCGAGCACCCCCACGGCAGCCGCGACGATGATCGCAGCGCGCTTCAGAGAGTGGCGACCCAGTTGCGCAGTAGCTGCAGGCCAGCGTCTCCCGACTTTTCGGGGTGGAACTGAGTCGCGCACAGAGGGCCGTTTTCGACGGCGGCCACGAAACGATCGGCATTTTGGCCGTCGCCCGCCTCCGACCACGTCACGAGCGGCCGCTTGAACCTGCCCGTATCTTCGTCTTCGAGAGGGAACGTGCGCGCCCCATACGAGTGCACGAAGTAGAAGCGCTCATCTTCGACCCCCTTGAAGAGCCTCGTCCCTGCAGGTGGCGTCACTTGTGCCCAACCCATGTTGGGGATCACGGGAGCTTGCAACAGTTCGACCGTGCCAGGCCACTCGTGAAGGCCCGCCGCCTCCTCGCCGTGCTCGACTCCACGCTCAAACAAGATCTGCATCCCCACGCAGATTCCCAGTACCGGGCGGCCTCCAGCGAGGCGCCTGCCCACAATTTGGTCGCCTCGGGCTGCCCTGAGGCCCTGCATGCATGCGGCGAAGGCGCCTACGCCAGGCACGATCAGGCCGCCGGCGTTCTCGGCCGTGGCCCTGTCTGCGGTGAGGGTCACATCGGCCCCCACATGCTCAAGCGCACGCACCGCGGAGCGCACATTGCCAAAGCCGTAGTCGAAGACGGTAACGGTGGGCATGCGGCAATTCTAGATGCGCTGGCGCTTGGCCAACTTGGCCGATGCCCGCAGCAGCCTGAACCCAGCGAATCTGCCCATGTGGGCATCGAAAACCTTGTCGGGATGGGTCTGCGCGACCTGATCGATCGTCTGTGCGCCGGACATGATGGTGCTGACAACTCCCGGGGCCTCGTTGAGGATCAGCCCTGGTGCTTGGGTGTCTCCGCGCTCGCCCGCGAAGTACCTCCAGGCCGTGATCTGACCGTCACGCCTGACGAGAGCGACCAGAGGGCGGTCCTTGGCAAAGTTCGAGATGATCGCCGCCGCCGAGTGAAGCGCGCGGTCCGAGGAGTCATCGAGCACCGCGAGCGTGCCTGCCGAGTTCTCGAGAACACGCCCCTTGAGCCCGTTCACGCCAAACAGCGCGGCCAGCACCTTGCCATTGGGGATCGATGTGAGGAGCGCGGCGGTGGCCGCAGACGTCGAGGGAATGTCATCGCTCACGACTTCTCCACTTCTACAAGGCGCCCTTGGTAGACGGGATCCCTGTGACCCTGGCATCGGGAGCAACAGCAGCACGCAACGCTCGCGCGAGTGCCTTGAACTGCGCCTCGACGATGTGGTGCGGATCGCGGCCAGCGAGCACGCGCATGTGCACGCAGATCCCGGCGTGGTGAGCGATCGACTCGAGTGCGTGTGCCGTCAGCGAACCGGCGAAGTTGCCGCCGATCAGGTGGGTTGCCTGGCCCGCTGGCTCTCCAGTGTGCACAAAGTAGGGACGGCCTGACACATCGACGACGCACTGGGCAAGCGCCTCGTCGAGCGGAACCATCGCGTCGCCAAACCGCGAGATGCCCGCCTTATTGCCGAGCGCTTGCTTCAGGGCCTCGCCTATGCAGATCGCCACATCCTCGACCGTGTGGTGGCTATCGATGTGGACGTCGCCCGTGGCCTGAACCT
>JAYTGI010000166.1:0-5586 GCA_043733605.1 Demequina sp.
CGACCTGGTCGAGGGTGGTTCGATGGCCGCGGCGAAGGCCGCAGGCAAGGTGCGCATCGAGGGCAAGGAATACGTGATGCACGACGGCGACGTGGTGGAGTTCCGCTTTAACGTGTAGAGCCGATGCCATCGGTGATGGAGGGGTGGCCCCTTATATGGCTCGTCTTGAGGTTCGGCACTCACATGTGCAAGAGTGTCTCGTGTCCATAAGCACAGGCGGCGTATTGGGTCTCGGGGAGTCGGCTGCCTCGAATGCGGCGTACAAAGCCGTGATGCGTGAGATCAGTGATTTCGCACCGCGGCAGGGCGAAGACGACTACGTCGTCGACATAGGTTTCTGGACAGGCGACGACGCTGGACCAGAGTCGCCGCCTGTCGGTGTTACGCCCGGCCCCGTCGGTCGCACGCAGCATCGGTTCGTCGTCTGGCATCGCCTACCCCGAGGCCTGCCTGACGTTGACGCTGTCCGGTCCTGGCTCGCGGAGAACTTGGGCGCGACCGAGGATCTTGTTCGCAGCTATCTCCCGCGAAAGTCAAAGGCGTATCCGGCTGAGCACCTGGCCGCCGAGATTCAAGCACTTCGGGTGCAGTTGAGCGGCCCGCGCCCGACGCTCGATGGCGACGTAGTGTCGTTTCCGTTTGGCGTCGAGGGAAGAGCATCTTGATGGCGAGTTGGTCCACGGCGCGTGCGCGGGCGTGGCGGCGCGGGCTCCAGGCGCGACCACCTGCCGTGCGCGAGCGGGAGTTTGCCTTCTACAAGGTCATCGATCCCATCATCGCAACGGTCACCCCGGACATCGAGCCGTGGGACGCGTACCGGGTCGCGTACGCGATCAACGGCGCCGCCGAAGAGTGGTGGTCGGACGCCCAGTCCGCGGGCGATGTCGCGCAGGTGTGGTTCGACTTCACTGGATGCTTTGAGGTGCGGCAGCCGCACGGGATGCCCAACGAGGCGAGGGTCCGCGATGGCATGGTGCAAGTGGCGCAGGAGTGGCTGGCGCTTGCACCCGAAGGCCGACTTCGGTTTTGGGATCGGGTGACGCGAAACGACGAGTGGTGGGACTGGCTTCTCGGTCCCCACGCAGTGCCCGCCCCGTGCTCGCCGTCAGAGTTCCCCGTGCCTCAACGTCGGCGCTTCGCGACCCTCTTGCGCAAGAGTGGGCGTTGACTCGACGGTCGCAGGCCACCGTCCGTGTACCGCCACAACCGCGATTCGGGCCTGGGCCCGCGGGACGAGGGTGACGCCTCATGGCAATGCCGATCGGCGGTTGCTCTCTTACCCCATGCGAAGACCACGGTGTGATCGGGTGTTTGTCGCGTCTCGGGCTTCATGGCAGCGTTTCGAATGCGCCCGACTGCGCCAGACGTTATTCGGCTACGGAACGTGGTGGAATTTCGTCTCAATGTGTAGTTCCGATCGCACTTCTGGCGGCGAGAAGTCGTAGCACGGGCGGCCCTGGAGCCGGTCCAGAAGCATCGTGAGCGGTATCGTGTTTTTGCGCCGTCATGAGGGGTGTGCGCGGTAGGGGGGTGAAGATCGTGATTCGTCGCGTGATCGGCGGCATTATTGGCTGCGTCGCGATTGCACCGATGCTGAGCGGTTGCCTGTTTGCCTACGATGCAGCAGCGCCCTATGTGCGGTACACGAATGAATCAAGCCAAGATGTGGTCGTGATTATCGAGGGTGAGAACGTGAAATTCCCACGGCAGGTCGCGAGCCGAAGTTCCTACCCTGAGGACCTTGACGAGTGTCAGGGAACCGGGATCAGGGTTGAGACCTCAGGCGGCGACGTGCTAGGCAGGGTTGACGCGCAGGCGTGTCCGAACTGGACGTTGACGATCACCGAAGACGGCACACTCGACTACGTCGAGGATGAGTAGAACAGCAGCTCTTGCCTCGCGCCGGATCCCACAATAGTAGGCGTACGACCACTATAGTGGGGAGCGGAGGTACAGATGCAACTACAGAGTCCGTTCTCGGTGGTGACCCCGACGCTGGATGGGGAGATTCTCGCAGTGCTCGCTCGAGTCGACTCGAGCCTCACCGTTGGTCAGATGCGGTCACTGCTTCCGCATCGCTCGGACGAGGGGATCAGAAAGGCCGTGCGTCGACTGAGCGCTCAGGGCATCGTGAACTCTGAGCGCGTGAGCGCCGTGGTTGGCCACAGACTGAATCGACGCCACCTCGTGGCGCCGCATGTGATGGCAATCGCGCGTCTGCGCGACACCCTGATCGAACGCATGCAGGAGAGCCTTAAGGAATGGCCGACACCTCCGCGGTGGACAGCGCTGTTTGGTTCGGCCGCCCGTGGCGAGATGCGCGTGGATTCCGACATCGATCTGTTCATGGTCGATCCCGGAGTCGATGCCGACCTGTGGGACACCTGGACTAGTGCATTCGCCGCCGACGTGTCCGCCTGGACAGGCAACGACCTGCGCATACTGAGCCTCACAGAAGACGAAGTGCGACTTGGCGCGGCCAAGCGAGACCCGATCATCGAGTCGCTGCTCGTAGACGCGCTTGTGGTGTCAGGGCCGCCGGACTGGCTTCGTCACACGGTGAGGAGCGCTCGGCGATGACACGGCGAACAGTGCGCGCGAACGCCGCCGCGAAGGCCGGCCGAATGGCGATTGCCTTGCAGTTCTACGAGGCGGCCGAGCTGGTGCGGGAGCTCGCTGACGACGCCGAAGATGTGACAAACGCGTATGTCACGTTGTGCGTCCACGCAGGCATCGCGGCTGCGGACGTTCGCTGCGCCGCGGCGCTCGGCGAGTATGCGCGGGGAGAGAACCACGTGGAGGCCGTCGGCCTTCTCGCCCGCGTCGACAAGACGGCGGCGAACCATCTGGACGCCTTACTCAAGCTCAAGACGGTCGCTGGCTATGGAACGACCACGATCAGCGCTGAGCGTGTTCGACGAGCGACGCGCGCAATGGAGTTTCTCGTCGAGTCGGCGCGCGCCGTGTGAAGCGCGCGACGTGCCGTCCACCGAAGGAGGGGCGCTGAGGTTGGTACGTTGTGCTGCGAGTCCCGTCGTCAATACGTTTTTCGGCTACGAAACGTGGTGGAATTTCGTTTCAATGTGTAGTTCAGGTCCAACATCTGGCGGCGAGAAGTAGTAGTCCGGGCGACCTTGCACATCGACTGACACCGACGGCTCGTCGAGACGACGATGTCTCGATCGTCGGTTCTGAGAGTCAGTGGTGGTAGCGGACTTGCAGGATCAGCAGATCGTCGCCCTCGACTCTGTACACGAGGCGGTGCTCGCTGTCGATCCGCCGTGACCATGCTTCGATCTCGTAGCGCAGCTTCTCGGGCTTGCCGATGCCCGTGTACGGGTCATCGCGGCAGATGTCGTCGACGAGCTTGTTGATCCGCTTGAGCATGGCGCGATCGGCGTTCTGCCAGTGGCAGTAGTCGTCCCACGCCTGAGGGGCGAAGACGATGTTCAAGCGCGATCGAGCTCCTGGCTGACACCGCGACCGGCGCGTAGCGCTGCGTCAGCGTCGCGAAGGCGCTGTGCGTTGACAGGAGAGCGCAGCAGGTACGCCGTCTCCTGCAGTGCCTCGTACTCGGTCAGTGACATCAAGACGGCCGAGCCAGCCTTCGACGTGATCTCCACGGGAGTCGCGTCGTCGTTGACTTGCTGAATAAGTGGGAAGAGGTCCCTGCGAGCCTCTGATGCGGTGATTGCCATCTCGGCCTCCTTCGTTTCACTGGTACCAGATATGGTACGTGCTGGGGCGGTGTTGATCAACAGCCGTCTTGAGGTCCCTCTCCTTGAGGGTCTGTGCAGCTCACCACGACCCTGAGTCGTGGGCGGGACAAGCGTGTCGGCCGCTCCACCCGAAAGAGGTGCAACCTTCGCTGGCGCAGAATTGGCCTGGGTATGGTTCCGTTGCGGTCAGCAAACATGGGTGCCATGACCAGATAGACACCGCACATGCGTGAGCGGGCCTTGAGGTTGATGGGGAACTCGCATTTGAGGTGCGTGACGCGCCTTCCACCGACGCTGGGGCACTGACGTTGGTAAGTTGTGCCGCGAGTCCCGTCATCACAACGTTATTCGGCTACGGAACGTGGTCGAATTTAGATTTGCGCTCTAGCATTTGGAGCCTGTCTTGGAGCTTGAGGTGGCTGCTCGGGCGTGCCCACGAGCTCGTCGACCGCACCGGTTGGGGCACTCGGACACAACTCGCATCAGCCATGTTCGAGTGGATCGAGGGTTTCTACAACCCGAGTCGCCGACACTTCTGCCTCGGCAACCTCGGCCCCGCAGACTACGAAACACTTCACACCGCCGAAGAAGGCGCGGCATGATCAACGCACAAGAACCGTCCGGAATGCAGGGTCCGGCTCCGGTCGTCCATGTCGCGCCCTGTCAGCTGTTGGCCGCATCCTCCACGATGTCGACCACTTCATCCCACGTGTCAACGTCACCTGCAACGACCTCGGTGGCGTTGGGATCGAGTGCAGTCTCCACCTTGTCGTTGATGGTGGTGACGACCGACAGGTCCGAGAACGTCGCGTAGTAGTCTTCGACACCCGAGTCCACCACGAACACGACGATCTCCTCCCTGGGCATCATCGACACCATGGACTCGACGGACACGGTGGCTTCCCGAGGCATGATCACCTTGATGGTGTCACCCGTGAAGCTGCCCGAGATGACCTCCTCAACAGTGATCTCGAGTGCCACGATGGGAAAGTCATCGCCGGCAAACGCGGGGTCGTCGATCGGCCCTTCTTCCACACCGGTGACGGTACCCCGCACCACCACTTCTGCGCGGTCCACCAGTTCGGCGGCGGACGTCGGCTGATCGGCCTCGAGCGCGTCGATTGACGCCGCGTCCCAGAAGCCCTGGGACCCCGAGGATGAGCAGCCTGTGGCGACGAGTGCGACACACATGGCGATGGCACCTTGCTTGATGTGAGACATGTGACCCTCCATTCGTTTCATGATGTTCAGTACCACCGGTTGATCCAGAAGAGATCATTGCCCGAGTACGTCGTCACATCAGGACTGGACCGCATGCAGGTCTTCTCCGCGGCGCCTCACGACGCCTCGCCACCGCGACGACGTCACGGCGCAACTCCTCAGGAAAAGCTCTAGAGATGACAACATCCTTCCACCGGGACCCTCCCAGATCCCAGAAGCCAGTAGTCACCAATCGTTGCACCGGCCCCTTTCGCTGACTGAATTGGTATGGGTTTGGTTCCTAGGTGTTTCCCTGTCGTGCGGTCGCAACTGGGATTGTTCGACGTCAGCGCAGTGCGCGGTCTCGACTTCGCTCGGGAACTCGTATCCGCCCTGCGCGTCCTGTCCGCCACAGCGGGATGTGGCGAAGACGTTGCAATTTTGTGCTGAGGGTCTCGTCGTCGAGACCTTATTCGGCTACGGAACGTGGTGGAATTTCGTTTTAACGTGTAGCGTTATTGACGGGTCGCGTTATACGATAACTGCGTGATCAGATCATTCGGTGACAAGACCACCGAGCGCATCTGGAACGAGCAGATTACGAAGTCTGTTGACCCGACGGTTCAGCGTGTGGTGCTTCGCAAGCTGGAGATTCTCCACGCCGCGC
>JAYTGI010000167.1:0-1910 GCA_043733605.1 Demequina sp.
GTGCTGCGTTACCGCGATGAGAGTGACGTGGCCGAACTTGAGGAACGCCACATCCCCACGGGTGTTGACCTCTTCAGGCACCTGGTGCGCACGGCGTTCGCCAACGCCGGCCGCGCGGGCATCGTGCAGGCGTACGCCGTGTTGTCAGCCGAGTCGGTCACCGACAATCACCCCGCAAAGGACTACTTCGACGGGCGCTATCAGACACTTCGTCGAGAGATCGCTGAGGCGTTCACGGTCGTGTGTGTTGAGCGAGCGGTGAACGTCGACGAGGATCGGATCAAGCAGGCGTCGGCAAGCATCCTGGCCGTCATGGACGGCCTACAGGTGCAGTGGCTGCTGGACCGCTCACTTGTGGACCTCGGTCCCGCGACGATGTTCGCGATCGAAGCCATCGTGTCCGCCGTCCTCGAGCCTCGTGACAGCCCTCTCGGAGACGGCGCTTCCAGCTAGGCACTTCGCGGACGTCGAGGGCGCGCGTCGTCCCGCCGAAGCCGTGCCACGATAGCCAGGTGGAAGACACCGACAAGGCAACCGAAGACAACAACAAGTCGCGGACGACCCGCCCGACCGCCGAGGAATTCAAGAAGTTTCTCGCCTCGGGCTGGGGCGAGCCGGAGGACGTCAAGACGACGGCCGTGGCTGGGGCGCCGTTCGCCGCCTCCCGCAGAGCTCGCCTGAGCGCCATGTTTCCAGGGGTGCGCATCGTCGTCCCCGCTGGCGAGCTCAAGGTGCGCTCCAACGACACCGACTACCGCTTTCGCCCGCACAGCGACTTCGCTTACCTCACGGGCCTTGGCGTCGACTTTGAGCCCGGCGCGGTGCTGATCATGACCCCAGTCGAGTCTGTTGGCACCAGCGGCACCGCCGCCGAGGGCCACGACGCCGTCCTCTACCTGATCCCCCCCGCTGGCAACGACAGCGAGGGCTTCTACTCGGACCCGCGCTCGGGTGAGTTCTGGATCGGTCGCCGCCCCGGCCTTGCCGAGTTCGAGGCGATGACTGGCATCGTGACAGAGCCGCTCAAGCAACTTCCCGGCGGCATCCGCCTCGTAAACCACCCCACCAAGGCCGTCCATAAGGCGCTTAGCGAGATGCGCTTTGTGAAGGACGAATACGAGATCCAGCAGTTGCGCGACGCGGTCGACGCGACGATCGAGGGCTTCGCGCGCGCCGTGAAGGAGCTCCCCCGCGCGATCGAGCACAAGCGCGGAGAGCGAGTGGTGGAGGCCGCTTTTGACGGCCACGCTCGCGAAGAGGGCAACGCTGTGGGCTACGAGACGATCGCCGCATCGGGCGACCACGCGACCACGCTCCATTGGATTCGCAACGACGGCCAGGTGCGATCGGGCGACCTGCTGTTGCTCGACGCGGGCGTTGAGGTCGAGAGCCTCTACACGGCGGACATCACCCGCACCCTTCCCGTCGACGGCACCTTCTCCCCCGTCCAGCGCCGCATCTACGAGGTAGTTCTCGAGGCGGCCGATGCCGGATTCGCCGTCGCGCGGCCCGGCGCCAAGTTCCTGGACGTGCACATGGCGGCGATGGAGGTCATCGAGAAGCGCCTCACCGAATGGGGCATCGTGCCAGATGCCGAAGACCCGGAGGCCAAGCTGTACCGCCGCTGGATGGTCCACTCCACGTCGCACCACTTGGGGATGGACGTGCACGACTGTTCGGCCGCAAAGCGCGACCTATACATGGAGGGCACTCTCGAGCCAGGCATGGTGTTCACGATCGAGCCGGGCCTGTACTTCAAGGCCGAGGACCTGACGGTGCCCGCGGAGCTGCGCGGCATCGGCATCCGGATCGAGGATGACGTTTTGGTGACCGAGGATGGCTGCGAGAACCTCTCGGAGGCCCTCCCCCGCGACCCCGACGCGGTCGAGGCCTGGATGGCGCGACTGCGG
>JAYTGI010000168.1:0-14238 GCA_043733605.1 Demequina sp.
GCACCATCGTCGAGGTCGCCGATTCCCCGTTCGCCGAATGGGTCACGGTCCGCTGCGGGCCAACGCGGCAGCGGCTCCATCAAGATAGTCTTGGCGTCAACGTCGCCCGCGGTGGCCGCGATGACGTCAGATGCGCCGATGACCGAGTCAAGCGCGTCAAGGTCGTCGAGTAGCCGCTGCTCCTGGTCTTCGAAGCCGCCGAGCAAGAGTCGCTCATTGACCTCAAGGTCACCAAAGAGCGGGGCGAGTTCTCGCACCTCGGCCCACACTGGCCTCGGATCGAACTCCTTGCCTTCCAAGGTGCGCTGCGCCCTGTCCGCAAGGTCGGCGGGACCAGACCGTTCACGTAGCGCTGCGGCGAACACAGGGTTGAGTTCGACTTGGTGGCGCAAGGTGATCATCAGGTCGTCGCCACGAGCCCGCTCAAGAGACACCGCGCGCAACAGCAACGGTACTTCCGTGTCGTCCCACGATGCGGTGCCAACGACGAGGGCTACGGTCCAGGTGCCCGTCGCGGCCATGACCTGTTCGGCCTCATCCAGGATCAACCCGCCGCGCCAGGCGGCCGCGTGAAACGCGTCGCGATCGCGCATGAGCGTCGACAAGAGCGTTGGCCGCCCCGCGAACAGCGGGGCCAGGCCGGAGGGATGCGCCTTCTTGAGGTCGATCAGTGGTGCCTGTGTCGATGCCAGGTTGCGTAGCGGCGAGACCGTTGAGCGGGAGCGCAACAGTTCGCGCCACTCCTCGAGCGCGTCGCCAACGAGGGCGCGCGAAATATAGTCCGCCACGGCTCAACCGTAACCATCGCATTCGGGACGGATCGACTGCCACGCCGCGCTCGGCGTCCTCCGACCCTGAGGGCGGGTCACCACGCAACAATGCGCGCCGACTTATCCAGCCGACACGCATCGTCAATCAAATTGTGGATCCGCCGCAACCCCCGCGTCAACCACGCCTCGACATTGTGACCGATCCGAAATCAAGGAGTCTCGCGCATGAGATCCGTTCGGACGGATCGACGCAGCACTTTCCCGATTTGGGAACGCGGGAGTTCGGACAGAATCACGACCCTGCGCGGCAGGGCGTACTTGGCAAAACTCTGGGAGCACCACTCGCGCACGGCCTCAAGACTCACCGCTTCGTGGTCCTCTTCCATGACGATCGCGGCGACCACGGTCTCCCCAAGATCCCCGTGCGGCAAGCCGACGATGACGACGTCGCTCACGCCAGGCATGAGCCTCACGCGGTCCTCGACCTGAGACGGGTAGACCTTGAAGCCGCCGGACACGATGAGTTCCTTGATCCTGTCCACCAGCACCACAAAGCCGTCTTCGCCGATTTTCACCACGTCGCCCGTGCGCAACCACCCTCCAGGGAGGAATTGTGCCGCGGTCTCGTCCGGGAGGTTCCAGTACCCGGAGAAGACTTGGGGCCCCTTGATGAGGAGTTCACCCGACTCCCCCTGCTCGACGTCTTGAGATGGGTCGTCCGGGTTGACCACCCTGATCTTGGTGCTCGGGTAAGGGATTCCCAGGGTTCCTGGCCTGCGAGCCTCGGTCAGTGGGTTGCCCACCACGACAGGAGACGTCTCGGTGAGCCCATAGCCCTCGATGACGAGTCCCCCGGTGAGCCGTTCCCATCGCGCCGCGGTCTTGGCGGACAACGCCATCGACCCCGACAGCGCGACGGTGAAACTGGTGATGTTGGCACCCTTGCGCTCGACCGCGTCGCAGATCCTGTCGAGCATCGGCGGAACTGCGGGGAGGAACGTGCCCGGCCTCCGCTTTTGCGCAGCGAGAAAGAGGTCGGCAGTGAACTGCGGAAAGACGACGAGCGTGGCGCCGATGCGCACGGGGTAGGAAAGGCCGAGCATCATGCCAAACGCATGGAAGAAGGGAAGCACCCCGTAGATGACCTCGGTTGCGGGCCCCGCTCCGGTCCACGCGGCGCTCTGCACGGTGTTCGCGACGATGTTGCGGTGAGTGAGCATCGCGGCCTTGGGTGTTCCCGTCGTGCCGCCCGTGTAGAGGAAGGCGGCGACGTCGTCTGGCGCCGGCCCTTCGACGTCGGAGTTCAGTGGTTTCGCATCCGCGACGATCCTGTGCCAGCGGGGACGTTTGGGGAATGCGGTGGTGGTCATCTGGCCGCGCAGGGTGCGCGCCTTGCGCACAGGGAGGCGCAATGCCAACCTCTTGAGCAGGGGCAAGTCGGCGGAGAGGTCGACGGGGAAGGAGGCGTACGAGGGGACACCCTCGTCGGCCACGAGCCGTTCGAGCGTCTTGTCCCATGCAATGAATACCGTCGCTCCCGAATCGGCGAGTTGACTGGCGATGCCAGTGGCCGCGAGAGTGGGGTTGATGCTCACCACGATGGCACCAAGTCGCAACACCGCATTGAACGTCACGATGTGGGTGGTGCAGTTTGGCAAGGCGATGGCCACCCTGTCGCCCTTGCGAACACCGCGGCCATGAAGCAAACTTGCGGCGCGCGACACCTCAACGGCCAGTTGCGCATACGTGGCCGTTGCGCCCATAAAGTCGATCGCGATGTGGTCGGGCCACGACGCGGCCGCGCGGTCAAGCCCATCTAGGAGTGTCTCGTGTGGGATATCAACCTCGCGAGGTACCGAGGGGCCGCGTGCCGCATCCCACAGTGATTCCAGGTTGTCCACGAGTGGCCGCCAATCCGGGTGAAGTGCTTGTGTTCTAGGCGTCACGAGTGTGGGCGCCCCTGTCCCAGTTCACCCACCCCACGTGGCGATAGCCGTTGCGTCTGGAAACCATCACCTACTGTACGCGGAACCTACGGTCCCGTAAGTGAGGACCTTCGTCCGGAGGGCGGCCGGGTGCGCTGTAGCGAGCGCGGCGCAGGAGTTCAGGACCGAACGGCCCGCGACGCTGTGCCGAGCATCCACTCGGCCTTCGCGTCAATGGGTACAGCGAAATCCGTCGGCCACGGGGACTGCGAGGACGTCGTAGCCGGGGCCTGTGACCCCATCAATCCGGGATTCGAACATGCCGTACTCGCGGACCTCAGCAGCGGCGGGGCTCATGCCCGGGTCCATCCGTGGATGGGTTCGCTCGCGATGTCCGCGCTGATGCTCAACAACGCCGTAGTGCACATCTGCATGTCGAGGCCGTCGAGTTTGTCGAAGATGCAGCGTCTCACGCTCGCCACGTGCGCCGGAAGGGCTTGGTCGAGGCGTTTGCGCAAGGCCTCGGTGAGGACCACCTCGTGGACGCGCCCGTCTGGGGCACTCGGGCTGCAGTCCAGAAGCCCCTTACTCTCAAGCCGTGTGACGACCCTGGTCACCGCACCAAGAGACAAGGCTGTCGCCGCAGCCACGTCGCCCATCCGCCCACTTCCGTGCGCGGCCCCGGAGACGTACATCAGGGTGCGCCCAGGCACCCGCAGGAAGTCCTCTTGCTCGTTGCTGAGGGGCTCAGGATCGCCCTGACTAGGCGGGCCAACGAACTCGCAGAGCGAAACAAGGCGGCCAAATGCCCTGGACTGCAGGTACTCCTCATTCACGGCACGGCCGACACCACGGTCCCCGTCGCCTTCGCCGAGCGGCTCGCGGCCGCCCCGCTCGCTGGGGGACACCCCGTGGTCGCCGACTACCCAAAGGGCCTCGACCACCAGAGCGTCTAATCCGCCGAAGTCGCCGGCCCGCTGATCAGCGAATGGCTCGGGCTGGACGGCTGACGACGGGTTCCTTGACACAGGTAGCGAGGCGCTCTCGCTCGAAGGCGCCAACCGCAGCCTGGTGGGCGAGGCATCAGGACGCGCGCGCGCACAGCGCCTCGGCACGCTCCCGAATCCCGAGCAGCATGCGACGCATCATGGGAAAGTCACCGACCTCCATCAGGAGCACCGTCACGGGCAAGAACGGGGTCAATTTGTAGGCGGCCTTGAGCCGCGTCACCAACCTCGTGCCTCCTTCGGCATTGGCCGACAACGACCACACCCACGTCGAGTCTGGCTTCGCCCACACCAGAACCGCAGGCGGGACGATCTGAGCGACAGTAAACGAGTTGCGTTCGTCAGGCGGGCTGGCCATGGGTGCCGCAAGGTCGCCGACGGCCGGAGTGCCGTACTCGGGCAATATCTCAGTGGCGCTCGGCCTGCCGAGGTTGTCAAGCAGGTCGTAGGAATAGAAGCCCGCCCTCCCAAAGCCGACCTGGACGAGCCAAGGCCATACGGACTCTGGGGGCGCTGCGATTGTGATCGCGCGCGTGGCCGTAAATGCGGCCCGCCCGATGAGGTCATCCCCTGGCATTGGCGCCGCCGCCTCGGCCGCGGTCGCTCCCCAGCGCAGATGCCACCGGCGGTAGCTGACGAGCCCTAGTGACGCAAACACCGGCCACAGCCGTCTCGCTGGCGTGGTCGCAGATTGCGCGATGCTTGCTCTTGAGGAACCGTCATCACGGATCACCGCCGCTGGGAGTGTGGCATCGCTCGCCAAGAGGTTGTCGTTACTCATGTGCCGCATCCGTTCCCAAAAGGTCGTCCATGTCCCGCCTCACCAGTCTCCAGGCCTTTGCCTTCGGCACAAGGGCCGTGAGGGCCAGACGGGGAGACACGCACGGCGCGGTCCAAGCGGTGCTTGGGGGTCGTTGTGGTGACACCGACGGGCTTCGGACCAGCAAAAGCAGACAGTGCGCCTGGCCGGATTCGAACCGGCGACACCCGCTTTAGGAGAGCGTCTGGCCCCTAAATGGCTGTTTGCGGCTGTTGACGAATGTCCCCAAATAGCAGGCACGACGACTCAAAACGGCTCCCCGCGTCTATGGCTATTTATGGCCATTCGTGGATGGCGTGCGGACTGTGTGCGGACTGGCGCGCTCGCGCCCCTGAATCTTCGGGGGCTTGTCAGTCCCCGTTGGTGGGATGGATGGACCACCCACTGCATCACCCAAATGGAGGAATCATGTTGAATCACGCAATGAGAGATCCCGAGCTGTCCGCCGCCGTCGCGGCCGTGTTCGCGGAAGCCATGGGCGAGCAAGGCGAGACCGCAAAGTCCGTCGCACGTAGCAGCGGCCTCGCCCCCGCTCTCGTGCGGTCGCTCCTCGATGGCCAGGCACGGTTCACAGTGAACCGCATTGATCGCATGGCGCGCCCGCTCGGCATGACGAATTGGCAAGTGTCCATGAAGGCGCTCGGGGAGAACGCACGTTTCCTCGACGTAATCTCGGCCATTGATCCGATCATCGAGGCGGACGACTCGGGCCGCACGTGCCACGAGGTGCTGGCTGAATTGGACGAGGCAGCGGGTACCCACTACTTCCAGGTCCACGCCTAACCGAATCACGCGCACCGCAACAAAGCGGCGCCCCGTCCGGCCTTGTGCTGGGCGGGGCGTTGGCGTGCGCGACTTACACCCTGTGCGCGACTGCGGCGGGGGTTCGTCTTCTATGTATGGCGGGCGCCGCGGCGCTCGGTCATGTGTCGCGCTTCTCCGGTCTCGGAGACTCACGGGTCGAGATGTCATAGAGCGGGCCTGGATCCTTTGCGGGCTCTGGCGTCGAGTTGTTCTCATCGGTGTCGGGCATTGTTGACTCCTCTCTAGTTGACCGCGACCGAGATCGCCAAAACGGCGAGCGCCGCGACCTGAATACACAATCCAATGCGGTTGATGATCGATCGGTCACGCGCGACCGATCGCGTGGTCTCGATGTCCTTGACGATAGCCTCGGCGAGCCGCGTACGAGTGGCCTCCTCATCGGCCCCGACCGTGCGGCCCCAAATCAAATGAGGGTCGAGCCCTAGGCCCGTTTTTGGCCACTGCGCGGCCACTCCTAACGCGGCTGCCACAACGAACAGGACTACGGTCGCCACTAAACCCCCCGAATGAACGGCAAACCCGGCGAGTCCGGCAACTATCGCTGCGCTACCAGTTAGTTGTGCCGAACGGGCCGTGATGGATTCGAGCCGGCGTCGCTCTATGTCGTCAAGGCGAATGAGGGCTTCAAACGCTAGCGGTGGCAGCCGTTTCGCACCTTCAGGTTCCGGTTGCTCGCTCATGTGGCTAGTTTGGCACCAAAGTCGAGGCTACGGCTGGTGGAAACTCTGTCTGGGGTCTCAAGGGAGCGAGACTTGCCTGGGCGGGGCGTTGGCGTCTCGCCGCGACACGCTCGAGGCTAAGTGCCATAGTGGTTTGCACCAACAAACAGGGGGAGAAGATGCAACGTCAGATCACTCACGTACACAAGAACGAAAACGACGTGATCACGCAGTTCTACAGCTCAGGCGAATGGCAGACCGTCGCCGAAATCGTCGCGGCAATTGAGAGTTCCACCGCGACTTATTACACCAACGTAAACGGGAACGCCGCATGCGTGACGGTCGTCCACGGCACGTACTCAAAGTACCTTCGGAGCACCCCGGACGGCACTACCGTCGACAACCTCGACATGTTGCCCACCGCGTAGTCAGCAAAGGGCTCATCACGGCGGCGGCTGTCGCCGCCGCTGCCCGAGCACTCAAGCCACATGCGTGCCACGATGGCAACATGACGACACGAAACAAGATTGGTCCATGCCCTCGTTGCGGAGAACCGGCCCAGTTGCGCGAGGTGAATGAGCCATCGCTCGCTGACGCGGCCGATGAGTGGGAGTTCCTCGTGACGCACTTAGCGGAGGCCGATTGTGCCGACTACTCGGAACCATTGAAGTAGCACACGCACACTCGCAGGCACCGTTGGCTAGAGGCCCAGCGCCTTGGCCTTTGCGGCAGCAAACTCGTCATCTGAGAGGATTCCTGCATCTCGCAATGCCGCGAGCTTCATGACTTCGTCAGCTCCTGACAGGGCCAGGACGGGCCCAGGGTTGGACCGGGCCGCTATCGCCGCGTTGATCGCGGCGACCAACGCGTCGAACTCGGCCAGTGCGCTTTTGCGCATGATGACCGCGTTCTCGTTCTGGGATGCCTGCTGGTTGTTCTTGCCGAACTTCGACTTCGTCTCATTGGCACCGGCTAGTGAAAACTCGAGCGCGCCATTGAACATCGCGCTTGGCGCTTTGTACTGCACCGCGCTGACAGCGGCCAGCGGGATGTGCTTGTCGCCACCGCCGATGGTTGATCGCGCCACGAAACCCTTGCGCGAGATGGTGACGAATGTTCCATCAAAGGTGACTTGTCCGTTTATGCCCTTGGCCTTCAGAGGTTCCATGCAAATCAACCTAGCCGACGCATCAATGGGCCGCCCGCTGCCGGGGCGTTGGGAGGCACAAAAAGGCCCGCCCGGGGTCTCAGGGGGGCGAGACTCCGGGCGGGGCGTGTATAGGTTAGCGCGCTTGTGGCCGTGCCCCTATATGGCGTCGGGGTCCCACGGCTCATCGGGATAGGCGCTCCATGCGTCCTGTTCGGCACGGACGCGCGTGCTCTCGCCGTTCCTAGTCGAGCCCTGATAGGCGTCCCAAGCCCTCAGCCACGCGCTCAAGCGCTCGCCGTAGTCCTTCCCCGCCCACTCCCCCTCATCGAAGCGGGCCAAGTAGGCGGGGAGGCCGGACGTACCGGCGCGACGCCTCATAGCCGGGACGCATCGAACGGCAGTACCGGTGACGCCGCGCGGATGCGCCGGACGGCCTCGTAGTCGTCGGGGTGGTCAGCCAACCAAACCCCCAAGGCGCCTCTCCATGCCCGATACGCCGCCCACGTAGCGGCCTCATCGGCTCCCGAAGGCGGCACGAACGGCCCGACGCCACAACTCACGGCCACCTCACGCACGCGGCGCCTCACGACCGGCCCCGTCGCATCGTGTAGGCGCCTCGTACGCCCCGAGCCGTGGGCAGTGCGTCCTCCTCGAGCGAGGGCACCCCCAGGGTCGCGAGGATGCGCGCCAAGGTGAGTTGCTGCGCTCGAATCTCCGCAATACCGGGATGGAGTCGCAAACCCTGAGACGAACCGATCATGAGCCCGTCCGTGTCCACCCGGCGCCTGAGTTGGTCGATACGATCCCGAACGAAGCACGCTTCGGCAAGTTGCGCCGCCTCATGTTCTGCCATCTCGAACGTCTCAGACACGGCATCCCACAGCCGCCTACCAGGCGCCTTGAGGCCCGTTGGAGCCCGCACAAGGGCCGATTGTTTCGTGGTTGAGAGAGAGACCGGCCCAATACCAAGGGGGTGGCCTGACGAGGGTATGGGGGTCCCCTTCCCCTGGGTCCCCGTCATCGCAGGACCGCGATGCGTCGTACGGCCCGGCCCTGTGACCAAGGACGGCCGCCCGTGGGTGCGTCGAGTGCGTCACGGATTGGCTTGTCGAGCCTGCCGCCGTCGGCGGTGGTGTACCCGGCTCGGAATTGGACGCCTGCCCACCATTCCGCGCGTGCTGCGGCTTCACCGATGCCGCCCATGGAGATTCCAACGCGTGCGATGCGTTCCCAGTCTTCGGGTGATGCGGGGATGCTGGTCGCGAATTGGTTGGTGAGTTCTCTGACTTCGTAGACCATCGCGTCGTCGGATGGTGCGAGGTAGTGCCAGATCCATGGTGCGCGCTCTTCGTCAAGCAGTGACGCAATCCCCGCCCGGTGGCTGATGTCGAGGGCAACGGCTCGCATGGCTCGGAGAAGATCTTGATACTTCGCGAACTCTTCCGGTGCGGTTTCGGCGCCCACTTCGCGAGGTGCTGTTGCGAGCATCTCGACTAGTCGCTCCGTGTTGTCTGCGAACTCTTCGGCGATCTGTGTCGCGAGCGTTGGCGCGTAGCTCTTGGCAAGGTTCGCGAGCGCACGCCACGTGTGGTCCTCGACTTCGCTCGCTACGGCGATGGCTTCGCGTTCTTCGACGCGCTCACGGGCTTTCTCCGCGATGTACGCCGTGAGGTCGGTCCCAGTCTTGGGCATGGTGACCGGGAGCGGGGTCGAGGACCTGCGGGCGATTTCGCCTGCGTCGCGGATCAGGTCGCGGTAGACCTTGTGTTCGTCTGGGATTTTGTAGCCGCGCTGCGATGCGGTGTCGAATGCGGCGGAGGCGTAGCGGCGGGCGATCTCTCGGATTGAGGCTTCCATGATGGTGGTTCTCCTTGGTGTGGTGGGTGGTTGTTAGATCTGGCCCAGGAACTCTGCGAACAGGTCTCCTGGCGTGGGCGTTGGGGGTTGGTAGGGCTCCAAGCGGTTTGCTGGCTGGTCTAGGCCGGGGTCGCGTGGCGCGGCGGTGAGGAAGGCCGTGAAGATCGATGCTCGGTCCTGCGGCTCATCCACGGGCGGGCCTTCGAGCGGCTCGTTGCTTGATTCGTCCTCTGGCGGGGTGAGAGTGGCGGTCATGGTGTGGCTTTCCCTTCGTTCTTGGTGGTGACGCGGAACCGGTAGCCGGTGGCGCGTTGGTCTGGTGTGCGTTCGAATCCGCACGCGGGTGCGAATCGGTTCCAGTCGCCCTGTTGGGCGTCCTGGGCCAATGTGTGCGAGTGCTGGTGCTGGCACATCGGGCAGAGGATCGTCACGGTGCGGCCCTTGGTGGCGATCACGGTTGCGGTAGGGACGTTGGTGGGGTTCATGGCCTGCCCCTATCGCGTGAAAATGATCGTTGCCATGACGGTGCCCGTGCCGGGCGTGACCGCGACACTTGCCGCCGTGCGCACGTAGAGAGCCACGGCGACTTCGGTGTCGGTGTCGAGCCCCGTGAGTGCCTTCATGTGGACGGCGGACGGCTGTACCCATTGCGACGCGGGGAACGGACGGACGTCCGCGACGCCGGTGTCAAAGTTGAGACCGCCAAGGGGGTGATTTGTGCCGATGCCGCACGACACGATTGCCTCGGTTGCTGCCCCACCGTTGAACATGGTGGCGGCTGCCGATGCGACGACCGTCGCCCGGGTGTATCCGGCAGGGACGGGGACGGTGCGGTAAAAGGACCGGGTGAGTACGGTCCCCACAGTGCCGGGGAAGGGGTTCGAGAAGTCGTAGAGCTCGCCCACTTTCACGACCGCAGTGATCGCGTCAGCCACGCCCATCATGAGCGACGGGCCAAGTTCGTCCACCCGACGCTCGAGCGCCTTGATCCGACGCACCAGGTAGTCCTCGCCGATCTGCTCCGGGATGCCCGGAATGCCGCTAGCCACGAGAAGCCTCGGTCGTTGCGTGGGCGTTGCGGCCCTGGGTTGATGTGGTCATGGTGTTGTCCTTTCGTTGGCGCGAGGTCTGGCCGCCGTAGCAGCCTTCTTCGCTGGGATTTTTGAGTCCGTACGCCCGGCAGGGCTCGATCACGGGACAGTGGGAGCACTTGAGAGCGGCGCGGGTTTGCTCGGCTGCGGTGCCGGTCCACAGTGCGCGGGTTGCTTCGTCGTGTGACTGGCAGGGCACGGGCTGGCGTCGCATGGTCGCGGCGATCAAGTCGTGAAGTTGGTAGAAATCGTGCGCGAGTGATTCCGGGACCACTACGGCCCCGCTCACGGCTTGCCCTCGGTCCTGCGGGCAACGATGCGCATATAGGTCGCGCACGTCGGATCGTGGCGAACCTCGAGCACCCACACGCCCGGCTCGAGCTCGCTCATCTCCTGTACGGCGGTGCAGTCAGCACACCCGCCCAGGACACGCATAGGGGCTTTGTAGAACGATGCCCCGGTCAAGCGACGGGCTCGCAAGTCACGTGCCGCCCGGTGCCGTTGTCGAACGTGAGCGGCTGGATGCAGACCGCGCAGGTGGGAGTGTTACCCGGTTCCGTACCCCTACTGTCGGTAACGCGGTAACGCTTCCAATCGCGGAACGCTCTCGAGGCTCTTTGGTTGTTCCACTTGAGCCGTGAGCGTGCATCCCGTACCGATGTTGGCAGTGGGTCGAGGGCGTCTATCGAGGCGACGTCGTCGTCGGGCGCGGCCTCGGTGGGGTTCCTTTGACCGTCCACCGGGGCGATGAGTTCCCATGGCTTGTCGAAGTTCCCCGACATGCGGAACGTGGCCGCAAGGGGTTCCTTGTCGCCCGTGGGCCTGTGGGCACGCAAACCGCCGTGGCGGTCCTTGGCGATCGTCACGTGTGCGGATCCGCCTTTGCCTGGTGTGAACGCGTCCGCGACCGTCACGCGGAGCATGGTCCCGCCCACGGCGCGCTTCTTGGCTGCGGTGCCGGTGGCTCCCATTGCGCGCGATTCGGTGTTCTTCGCTAGGTGGTCGATTGCGACTACGCAAGCGCCCGCTTTCGCCATCGGTGTGAGGACCATGCGGTGAACGCGCGTGTAGTCGTCCGGGGAGTTGCTTGCCCCGCCAAACGCGGGCACGAGCTCACCAATCGAGTCCACCAGGACGAAGCCGACGGACCATGCGATCAGGTCCGCCACGACCTCGAGGACGTTCGCGCCGTCGTCAGGGTCGACATAGCGGAAGTGGTCGAGGCTCCGTAGCCTGTCCTCATCTGCCCCTAGGTCGATCAAGCGATCCACGATCGCGTGGACGCCGTTGTGGTCTAGGTCGATGATTGCGACCCTGTAGCCCGCATCGATGAGCGCTGCGGCGACGGCGAGCGCGAGCATCGTCTTGCCGCTCTCTGGGTCACCGAAAAGCACGTTGACTTGGCTGGCGTAGAAAAGCGCGACGCCGTCAGTGCAAAGGCCGAATACCGGCCGAACGCCCTTCGGTTCGTCGCCGTCGAGGACCTCTGAAACGTTGGCGTAGAGCGTTACCGTGTTACCGACAGTGGGTGTGGGTAACACGGTAACAACGTCGAGTGCCGTGGTTCCGGCCCGTTCCGCATTGTTACTGGGAACGTTACTCATGCGGCTACCGCCCTGAGCGTGAGGCCGTAGAGGGCCGCGACGTACTCTGGATCGAAGCCCCGCACCATCACGAGATCGTTGGCCGTGCGCCGGTCGAGTTCACGGGAATAGGCCAGTGGGTCATAGTCGAGGCGTGGGCGGCTGTAAATGTCGCCTATGAGTTGATCTAGCTCGCGTGCGGCCTTACGGCTTTCGTTGTCCGCTTCAAGCCTGCGCAACCGTGCTACCCGCTCGCACTGTTCGGCGGTAGGCGGTACATTGAAGACAACAGAATCCCGGCTGGGTGACTGTCCGATCGGCGTCAGGTTGCACCCTGGCGCCGATTCTCTTTGTACGGCGCTCACGCCCGTACGCCCGCCTTGCGCGCCGACTCGATCCACGCCTCGACGTCTGACTTCGCGTATAGCGCGCGCCGACCCAGCTTGAAGTGCTTCGGCCCGCCCTTCCCTGTGCTCCTGAACCAGCGGAGTGTGTTGACCGGAATCCGTGAAGCCTCAGATACCTCGGTCTCGGTCATGTATTCATCGCTCATCGCAACTACCTCTCATTGATCCGCGCCGCCTGTTTGCGGCTGCCGTTGACAATGACCACTCTGGCATGCCATAGTGAAGACAAGCAAGCATTGTGCTATGCCATATTTGGGAAGGATGAGGCACTGATGGAGCCGGTATTCGATCCGAGGCGCGACTTTGACTCAGGGTGGGCAGAAGCTGATCCGAGTGGACGACACGTCCGGGTCGGCAACTGGTACGTGTGGACCCCGATCCATGTCACGATGCCCGGGGCTCGACGGCAACCGGCACTCCGAATGACAATCGACTCATCTACGGGCGCCCCACGATGCGTTGCCTTGCATTTCGACGCGCGACCGGACGGTGGGGAAATCGTCGCGGGCGATGTCCGCGCCGTTGACCTTGAGAACTGGGTCGCATCCATCATCGCCATGTGTGCGGACGAAATCGTCTACTCGGGCCCTTCAGTCGATGGAGTAGAGCCCTACGTCGTCAACACGCTGGTACGAGTTCCTGACACCAAGTCACCAGATTTTCGAGCCGCACTCGAGACAATGCGCACCGCCCGCCTGAGGGAGCGACGGCGGGGGGGAAGTGACCTCTTACGTCAAGTCGCGGCGACGTACCTGCAGAATCCCGACAAGCCTGCTGTTGCCGTGCAGAAGGGGCACAGCATGTCGGCGCGCACCGCGTTCCGTTACATCAGCGACGCGCGCAAGCAGGGCCTGATACCGGAGCGCGAAGGGAAGCGAGGGGCGGGAAGCGATGGCTAGCCTTGTGAAGCGCGAACGTCCCGCACTCGAGAAGGACGGCACGCCCGTCCTTCAGACCAAAGGCAAGAACATCGGCGAGCCTGTCGTGGTCGTGACCTGGCGAGCCCGCTATCGCTCCGGGGGCAAGGAACACGCGCGGCACTTCGCGCGCAAGGTTGACGCGCAAAACTGGCTCGACGTGGAGACTGGCGCGAAGGTTGACGGTACGTGGTCGGACCCATCTAAGGCGCGCGTGCAATTCTCGAGCGTCGCGGATACGTGGGCCACGAACCCCAGTTGGGCGGCATCGACGCGGGCACGCAATGAGGGCATTCTGTCCCGGCACGTCCTCCCCCGCGGGGGTTCGGTGAAGCTTGCCGAGGTCACACATGAGGATGCGCAAGCGTGGACCAACACGCTCGTGAAGTCGGGGCTCGCTGCGGGCTCGGTGCGAAAGATCGTCGGGGTGTTCTCCGGGGTGCTCACGAGCGCCGTCAAAGCGAAGCGACTCCGGGTGAATCCTGCGGACGGCATCGAACTCCCCCGCCAACGTCTCGCACCGCGCCGCTACCTGACGGCTGGGCAGGTCGAGGCGGTTGCGGAGGCGTCTGACGAGTTTGGCGACCTGGTGCTCGTGCTGGCTTATACGGGCCTCAGAATCGGTGAGGCTTCGGCGCTAAGGGTCGGGCACGTCAACACGCTTAGGCGGCGTCTCACCATCGAGGAGAGCGTGACGGAGGTCAACGGGCGGCTTGTGTGGTCGGCTCCCAAGGATCACCAACGGAGAAGCGTCCCTTACCCGGCATTCCTAGACGCCGACATCGCAGAGCGCATGGTGGGCAAAGGCCCCGGCGATCTGTTGTTCACCACAGACGCGGGCACGCCCGTGCGCGTGCGGAACATGCGCCGCGACTGGTTCGACCTTGCGGCCCGTGTCGCGGGCGTCGAAGGATTGACGCCTCACGAGTTACGTCACACCGCTGCGAGCCTCGCAGTAAGCGCGGGAGCGAACGTGCTCGCGCTGCAAAGAATGCTCGGGCACGAGAAGCCCTCGACGACGCTCGACGTGTATTCGGACCTGTTTGACGAGGATCTAGACGCCGTGGCGGACGCTCTGACGAGTGCGCGGGCTCGTGCGCTTGCGGACTCTGTGCGGACTGAGAGCCCGATCGCGTTGCGAGTGTCTGGGGCTACAGCGTGATTACCTGGGACTTCTTAGTGCGCCTGGCCGGATTCGAACCGGCGACACCCGCTTTAGGAGAGCGG
>JAYTGI010000169.1:0-5562 GCA_043733605.1 Demequina sp.
CCGTTTGACGGCGAGGTCTCGATCGAGGACCTCATCGCCGAGGAAGAAGTGGTGGTCACGATCACCCGCGGCGGTTACGCAAAGCGCACGCGCTCCGACCAGTACCGGGCACAGCGTCGGGGCGGCAAGGGAGTGCGCGGCGCGACCTTGCGCACCGACGACCTCGTCGATCATTTCTTTGTCACGACGACCCACCACTGGTTGCTGTTCTTCACCAACCTTGGCCGCGTCTACCGTGCCAAGGCGTACGAGCTTCCCGACGGCAGCCGCGACGCCAAGGGCCAGCACGTGGCAAACATGCTCGCGTTCCAGCCGGGCGAAGAGATCGCCCAGGTCATGGACCTGCGCACCTACACGGACAAGCCGTACCTGGTGCTCGCCACCAAGCGCGGCCTCGTGAAGAAGACCGACCTCACCGCCTACGACTCGAACCGCAGCGGTGGTCTTATCGCCATCAACCTGCGCGAGGTTGAGGGCGAAGGCGGCGAGATGCTTCCGGACGAGTTGGTCGCCGCGCGCCTGGTCGCGCCCGAGGACAAGGTCATGCTCGTTTCCCGCAAGGGGCTTTCGCTCACCTTCGAGGCGACCGACGAAGCGCTGCGCCCCATGGGCCGCGCCACGTCAGGCGTCAAGGGAATGAGCTTCCGCAACGACGACGAGCTGCTCGCCATGGACGTCGTGACAGAGGGTTCGTTCTCCTTCGTGGTGACCGAGGGCGGCTACGCCAAGCGCACCGCAGTCGAGGAGTACCGCGTCCAGGGACGCGGTGGCCTGGGCATCAAGGTGGCCAAGCTCCAAGAGGAGCGCGGCGACCTCGTGGGAGCCCTGCTTGTCGAGGAGCACGACGAGGTCCTGGTCATCATGGAGGGCGGCAAGGTCATGCGTGCGCTCGTGAACGAGGTCCCCGCCAAGGGCCGCGACACGATGGGCGTCATCTTTGCCAAGCCCGGCAAGGATGACCGCATCATCGGCATCGCGCACAACGTCGAGCGTCACCTTGACGTCGATGAGCCGCTTGATCCCGAGCCTGTCGACCCCGATGCCGTTGTCGAGACTGACGGGGCCGCAGCGGATGAAGCCGCAGCAGACGTGGTCGCGGGCGAGACGAGCGAAGCGAAGGACCCGGACGCTACCGCATCTGAATGATGTTGCCGCTCACGCCGGAGGCCTGAGCCGAACACAGGCAGGCCACGACTTCGGCCACCTGGCTTGGTAGTGCGATGCTTAGGCCGTCGGCATCGATGGCGGCGCTCGTCCGATTCAAACTGCGACCCATGCGGTCTGTCTCCGTGACCAAAAACGTGTCCGGCGCCGAGGCGCCCGCGTTGTTGATGAGGATGCTGACCGGGCCCCATTCCGACTCGGCGGCGTCAAAGATCGCGCCAGGCGCATCGGGATCGAACATGTCCGCCTCGAGCGCGCGCACCTCGCCGCCTGCGGAGCGAATCTGCTCGACCAGCGCGGACACGGCTTGAGACCGGGCGGCGTCGGCGCGCAATCGCGGGGAAGCCCCATCAGTCCTCATAGTGGAACCGGCACATCGCAATGCGGACCTCGTTGTCCGCCACCTTGTAGACCAACCGGTGCTCGTCCGTTATACGCCGCGACCAATAGCCATGGAGCCCATGCTTAAGCAGCTCGGGTTTGCCGAGGCCCTCGTTCGGGGTTGAAGCATCGGCGCCGCGAGCGATGTCACGCAAGAGCACGTTGATGCGTTTGAGGACTTTCTGATCCGTGGTCTGCCAGTACACGTAGTCCTCCCACGAGGACTCGTCCCAGACGTACCTCACTCGGCGAGGCTGTGCTCGACCCCACGCCCGGACTCGAGCCGCTCGATCGATGTGAGCAAGCGTCGAGCGTTGGCGGGGTTCTGTAGCAGGTACGCGGTCTCCTTGAGCGATTGGTAGTCATCCAGCGAGACGATCACGACGCTCTCGTGACCTGCGCGCGTGACGATCACCTCTTCGCGATCGGCGACAACGCCGTCGAGCACAGCAGCGTAGTTTTGGCGCGACTGCGAATACGAGATGGTCTTCATGGTTCCTCCTGTACAGAAAACTGTACGCCAAGCCTTCTGGGCCCGCAATGATCGTCTCGCGCCCCATCCCCCTCAGACGGCTCGAAATGTGCCGATTTTGGACCGGAGATCTGCGTGTATGGCTGACCTCGTACCTGGCGTTGCGCCGCCCTCAAGGCACGGCGCGCACGCATCACGTCACCAAAGGTGCGCGGCCGCGCTCACGCGGTACAAGATCAGCCACTGGACGCGGGCAACCCCGCTCAGGCGGTACGAATTGAGCCATCTGGCAGGGGTGGGCTGAGGCGGACAGCACGGAACCCCGCAGTCCCCATCACTGCGGGGTTCCGTCCCTCCTCTGCAGGAGCGCTGGGGGTTCGCTTTGCGGACCGCCCTGCGCCACGAACAGACGTCAGATAAACAGCGTGGTTCCCGACTCCTGAGCCTCGCCAAGGAAGGTAGCAACCCCTGCGAGCTCGACACCATCAAGCAGGTCGGACGCCGCCATGCCCAGCAGGTCCATCGTCATGGTGCAACCCAGCAGGCGCGCCCCGCCGTCCTGAGCGGACTGAATGAGCTCTGCGAGCGGCGGCACGTCGTGCTTCTTCATGACGCCCTTGATCATCGCGGTGCCCGCACCCATCATGTGCATGTTCGACAGCGTGAGCTTCTCGGCGCCACGCGGCATCATGATGCCGAACATCGTCTCCATCGCCTTCTTTTGACGACGCGGGGGCTTGGACTTGCGCAGCGCATTGAGTCCCCAGAAGGTGAAGAACATCGAGACCTCGTCGCCCATGGCAAGAGCGCCGTTGGCGATGATGAATGCCGCTATGGCCTTGTCCAGGTCGCCTGAGAACACGACCATCGAGGTCTTCTTCTTGGCCGGCGCAGACCCAGCAGCGATGGGCGACAGCCCGCCCTTGCGAATCGTGGCAACGAAGCCAGAACCCTTGGGCTCCAGAGAAACCAGCTTGTGCCCGTTCTTCGATGCCCACGCGGGCGCATCGAGCGCGAAGCCTGGGTCGGAGACCGTGACCTGGACCTCGTCGCCGATGGCTGCGTCCTTCACCGCAGATGACAGCTTCATGATGGGGCCTGGGCAAGCGAGGCCGGTGCAGTCGAGCTGGATGAGGTTGCCGCTCGCCATGACGGGCATGGCCGAGAAGGACGTGGTCTCGGCGTAGTTCTCCATCGGAGGCAGCGCCTCGTACTCGGCCTTGTCCGTGTCGTGCACATGCTTGAAGGTGGTCGAACCACCGGAGAGGGTCGCCACATCGGTAAAGCCGTTCTGCACCAGGATGCGGTCGGCTAGGTACGAGCGGAAGCCGACGGCGCAATACAGGCGCACCGGCTGCGTGCGGTCCCAATGGGCGAACGCATCGCGGAACGTGGCCAGCGGCACGGACTCGGCGCCCGGGATGTGCCAAAGGTCGTACTCCTCAGGCGTGCGCACGTCCACAAGTCGCGCACTGGAGATCCCGTCAGGGAACTCCTGCGAGTACCAAAGGGTCATGTCGCCGCGCAGCGTGTTCGCCGCGACAAAGCCCGCCATGTTGATCGGGTCCTTGGCGGAGCCGAACGGCGGGGCGTAGGCGAGCTCTTGCTCCTCCAGGTCGTACACAGTGAGGCCGGCGCGAATCGCCATGGCGAAGAGGTCGAGCCTCTTGTCCACGCCGTCGAAGCCACACGCCTGGGCGCCGAGCACCCTGCCGTCGGCCGGGGAAAACAGCACCTTGATGTGCATCATCGCGGTGCCAGGGTAGTAGCCGGCGTGGCCAGACGGGTGAATGTGAACCACGCGGTACTCGACGCCAGCGGCGTCGAGCTGGCGGGAGGTTGCGCCGGTGCCGCCCGCGACCATGTCGAACACCTTGACGATGCTGGTGCCCTGGGTGGACTTGTACTGGGTGTCGCGACCGCAGATGTTTTCGGCGGCCACGCGGGCCTCGCGGTTGGCGGGACCGGCAAGCGGGTTGAGGTACGAGCCTGGCAGCACGGGGTGCAGGGTCTCGACGCCGTCGCCGGCCGCGTACACATCGGGGTCGTTGGTGCGCATGTGGGTGTCGACCTTGATGCCGCCGCGAGCGCCCAGCTCGATTCCGCACGCCTTGGCCAACTCAACTGATGGCCGCACGCCAGCGGCCAGGATCACCAGGTCGGCGGCGATGTTCACGCCCGAGTTGAGTTCTACCTTGACGCGCTCGGCGCCGTCCGAGTCGGACAGGGTGTGGAATGCCGCGGCCGCCGTGGAGAGGTGAAGCGTGATGCCGCGAGCGGTGAGGTGCTGCTCGACAGGGGCGGCGATCTCGTGGTCGACGGGGGGCAGGATCTGGTCGGACAGTTCGACCACGTCAACCTTGACTCCGCGGTGGTGGAGGTTCTCCGCCATTTCGAGGCCGATGTATCCGGCCCCCACCACGACCGCGCGGACCACTCCGCGCCTGCCGGCCTTCTGCGCGAGCAGCGCCGCATCAAGCTGAGCCTTGATCCTGTCCATGTCGCCGATGCGGCGCAAGACGTGAACACCGGGTAGGTCGACGCCGGGCATGGGGAGTTTCATGGCCTCGGCACCCATGCACAGCGCGAGCTTGTCGTAGGACTCGGTGTATTCCTTTGCGGTGTCGCACTCGCGCACGGTGACCGTCTTCGCCTTGCGGTCGATAGAGATGACTTCGGTCGCGATACGCACGTCGATGTTGAGAGTCTCGCGCAGACTCTCAGGAGTCTGAAGCAATAGGCGTGAGCGATCGGCGATCACTTCACCCACGTGATAGGGCAGTCCGCAGTTGGCGAATGAGACGTGATGGCCGCGCTCAAAAACGACGATCTCGGCCGACTCGTCGAGCCTTCTGGCGCGTGCTGCGGTGGACGCTCCGGCGGCTACGCCACCGACGACTACGAGCTTCATGACAATGCCTCCGGGGGTATCTTTATCCCTTCACATTAGGGAGGCTCCGCCTTAAACGCCCGGGACGATGGTCACCTCCCGGGACCCTCGCCGAGGGGGTGCACAATAAGGAGTGACCCAGCGACGGGAGCATCGAGAGGTCCCGGTACGTTGCCAGCGCGTGACCAAGGACCAACGCTCGGTTAGGCTTGTTGAGACGTGCGCCCCTTGGGCGAGGAGGAGACTTGATGAACGCGGATGACCGCGGCCCCGCAGGAGAGGCCAAGCCACCGTTTATACCTGTGTCTGGTGAAGCGCCAGTGCGCAGGGAGGGGCTGATTCCCCCGAGCGGATCTGTGCCGCAACGGACGGCCTTTCGATCGGTGACGGGGACCACGCCCACCACGGCGCGACCCGGCACGCCCGCGCAGGCTTCCCCTCCCGCGCAGTCTTCATCCCCCGCTGGCGTGCGCCCTGCGACGTACGCCCCACCGGCCACGCACGGCGCCCCGCGCTCGCCCCAGTCGGCTCCGCGCGTTCCGATGCCCGAGACGTCGCGGCCAGCGGCCGGTACCGCCCCCTCATCGTTCGCCCCCGGACGGCCCGGCGCGCCTACAACGGGTTCGCCGTCCGCGTTTGCCCCGACGGGCGCCCC
>JAYTGI010000170.1:0-5557 GCA_043733605.1 Demequina sp.
TACAAGAACATCGGCGTCTTGGTCTTCAACGACGACTATGGCACGTCGCTCCGCGACGTGATCCAGAAGACGATCGAAGGGGACGGCGGCACTCTGACGTACGGCACCTCGGGTCAGGAATTTGACCCTGCCGCATCGAACTTCTCGTCCGACGTGCAGGCGATCCTTGCGACAAACCCGGAGGCCATCGCGCTGATCTCGTTCGACCAGGCCAAGCAGATCATCCCCGAACTCGTTTCTGCGGGATATGACGCATCGAAGATCTACCTAGTTGACGGCAACACGTCCGACTTCTCGAAGGACTTCGACGCAGGCACGTTGACCGGCGCCAAGGGCACCATTCCTGGCGCGAACGCGAGCGCCGACTTCAAGGCGCTTCTTGAAGGCGCCAACAGTGGTCCTCTTGACACGTTGGCGTACGGCCCCGAGGCGTACGATGCCACGATGCTTGTCGCCCTGGCGGCACTCAAGGGCGGCGCGCCTGACGGCGTGACCATCCAGGCCAACATGGCGGCCGTTTCCGGCGCCGACGGTGGTACAGAGTGCAGTGGTTGGGTCGAGTGCTCTGACCTGATCAACGCTGGCGAGGACATCATGTACAAGTCCGTGTCGGGTTCCGGTCCGTTCAATGCGGACAACGACCCCTCGAGCGCCTACATCGGCGTCTACGTCTACGGCGCGGATAACATCCCCGTCTGGACCGAGGCAGTGTTCGGCGAGGTCTAAGGACCCCACGCGAAAGGGCCCTGGCGAAAGCCGGGGCCCCTTTGCGTGTCGATCCTGGGCCGAGCGGCGAGCGAAACCCGTCTCAGTGGCTCCAAGCTGTACCTCAGACGACCGCAGCCCAGCAGAGCGAGCCCCTGCGGCCCATATTCGAGACGCTTTGCTCATGAGGCACCACCACGATTCCGCACACACGTTTTGACGCCGTCGGGGGGTAAGTCTCCATTGGCGGTACAAACCAAGCCGCCCGAGGCGCACTGGGCCTCCGGGACGGTACAAATCAAGCCACCGGGGGCGCGTACGCATCGGAGGGGACAGCAAAGGGCCCCGGCCAGTGACCTGGGGTGACCCTAGCGGGCGCGTTAGGCGCCGAGCGTGCCCAGGTACAGCTCGATCACCTTGGGGTCCCTCAGGAGGTCCTGGCCGGTCGCCGTGTATGCGGACGTGCCTTGGTCAAGCACGTAGCCCCTGTCGCAAATCTGCAGACAGCGTCGCGCATTTTGCTCAACCATGATGACGGTGACTCCCGTGCGGTTGATGTCGCGTGTGCGCACGAATGTCTCGTCTTGACGCACGGGGGACAGGCCCGCACTTGGCTCGTCGAGCAACAGCACCGCGGGGTCCATCATGAGGGCTCGGGCCATGGCCACCATTTGCCGTTCGCCACCCGAGAGGGAGCCTGCACGCTGACTGCGGCGTTCGCCAAGGACCGGAAACAGGTCGACGATCTTGTCGAACTGTTCCTTGAACTTCTTATGCTGCTGGAACGCGCCCATCTCGAGGTTCTCCTCGATGCTGAGCGATGGAAACACGTTGTTGTTCTGCGGCACGAAGCCGATCCCACGTTTCACCAGCTCGTCGGCCCGAACGTTTGTGATGGGCTCACCGCGAAGCGTCACGGAACCAGAGCGCACGGGTACCAGGCCGAATAGAGCCTTGAGAAAGGTCGACTTTCCGGCTCCGTTGGGGCCGATGATGCCGATGAGCTCGCCCTCCTTGACGGTCATCGAGCAACCGTTGAGGATATCGATTCCTGGCAGGTAGCCCGCGATGACGTCCGTCGCTTCGAGAACGACCTCCGTCGACGCTGCTGGCCTCTGGGTCGGTGACGCGCTCATGAGAGATCCTCCGACAGGTCGGTGTCGTGGTGTGCGCCGAGGTAGGCGTCCTGCACTGCGGTGTTCTGCATCACGGTCTCCGGCGGGCCTTCCGCGATGATTTTGCCCTCCGCCATGACCACCACCCAGTCCGAGATGCGGCGCACCATGTGCATGTCGTGCTCCACGAACAGGACTGTGACGCCTTGCTCGCGCAGCTCGACGATGTGCTCAAGTAGCGACTCCGTGAGTGCAGGGTTTACCCCGGCCATCGGTTCGTCGAGCATGACAATCTCGGGATCCGACATAAGAGCTCGCGCCATCTCGAGCAACTTGCGCTGTCCACCGGAGAGTTCGCCCGCGAAGTCGTCCTGCTTGTCGAGCAGTTTGAAGCGGGTGAGGAGTTCCTCGGCCTTGATCGTAATCAGTGCTTCTTTGGCCCGCCAGAGCGGCGGCACGAGTGCGGTGAAAAAGGCCTCGCCGCCTTGGCCTGCTGCGCCAAGACGCATGTTCTCTATGACAGTCATGCGCGAGAGCGCCTTCGTCAGTTGGAAGGTGCGCACCATCCCGGCCCGTGCGACCTTGGCGGGGGAGTGGCTCTGTAAGGAGTCTCCATTGAAGAACCACTCGCCCTTCTGGGGCTTGTCAAATCCGGTCAGGAGGTTGAAGAAGGTCGACTTTCCTGCCCCGTTCGGCCCAATAAGTGCCGTAATCGCGTTGCGCTGCACCTCGAGGTGTTCCACATCGACCGCTGTGAGGCCACCAAAACTACGGTGGACTCCATGCGCCACGATGATTGGGTCTTTTTTGGAAGCGCCAGGCGTGGCGTTGACTTGTGCGAAGAGATCTTCCTTAGCGGTCATTGATCGCCAACTCCCTTCGATCTCCAAGAATTCCTTGTGGTCTGAAGATCACAAGGACCATCAGGGTCACGCCCACGAGCATGAGCGAGAAGGGCTCGAGCTGCGTCGGGTCGAGCCAACTATCGGGAATGAACAGCGAAGCGAGTCCTTTGACGAGCACGAGCGAGGTCCAGAACAACGCCGAGCCGAGAATCGGTCCAAAGACCGTGGCGGCGCCTCCGAGAAGCAACAACGTCCAGATCCAGAAGGTGGTGGGTCTTCCCATTGAGTCCGGAGTCACCGCGTTTCCGAATGACCACAGGACCCCGCCGAGCGCGCCGATGACGCCACCAAGAACCAGGGCCTGCATCTTGTAGCCGTAAACGTTCTTCCCGAGTGAACGCACGGCATCCTCGTCTTCGCGAACACCCTTGAGCACGCGGCCCCACGGCGAGCGCGACAGCCTCCAAAACAACAAGGCGGCCAACGCCACAACGGACCATGAGACGACCACGAGCCACCACGAGGTTGAGACTGAACCGTGCATGGTGAACGGGCCTATGGTGACTTGACGGTCTGGGAAGGGCGACAGGGATTCAAAGGGTCCCTTGAAGTCCTTCCCGCGAATACCGGTAGAACCGCCCGTGAGGTCCTTGAAGGATTGCGAACGTCCGAGGAAGCGAACCATCTCGGCGGCAGCGATCGTGACAATTGCCAAGTAGTCGCCCCGAAGTTTAAGTGTCGGCCAGCCGAGCAAGAGCCCAAAGAGCACGGCGAGAACGATGGCGACGAGAAAACCAAGGGCGATTGTGGCTCCCGCCGACATGTCGATCCCTAAGAACTGACCGTTGTTCTTGTCGATCTCTCGCACGGTAATGGCATACCCGTACATGCCTAGCAACATGAAGCCCGCTTGGCCCATGTTGAGGAGGCCGGTAAGGCCAAAGTGGAAGTTGAGGCCGATCGCGGCGAGCGCGAACGCGGCCGTCGTGGGCGCGAATAACTCGCGACCCGCATCGGTGAGAAGTCCGGCGAAGTCCATCGTCTAGCCCACCCTTTCCGAACGTCCGAGAATTCCTTGGGGTCGAAACAGCAACACCACGATGAGAATGCCAAGAGCCGTCGCAAACTTGAGGTCAGGCGGCAACCACAAAGTCGATACCTCGACCACGATTCCGATGACGAGCGATCCGACGAGTGCGCCGAACGGCTGGCCAAGCCCACCGAGAGTGACGGCCGCGAACATGAGGAGCAGTATTCGGGCTCCGGAGTCGAAAGACGTGGCCTGCTCGTACAAGGCCAGCAAGATTCCACCGACCGCGGCGAGCGCGGTGGCGAGAATCCACACGAGACGCACGATTGAGTCAACCCTGATGCCCGAGGCAGCGGCAAGCGACGGGTTGTCAGAGACCGCCCTGGTAGCGCGGCCTAGGCGCGTGTAGAGCAAGAACCAAGACACGCCAAGCAGGCACACGATCGCGATGACAGCCGAAATGATCGTCTGATTGCTGACGTCGATAAGTCCCAAGTGGTGGCGCGTATCGATCGAGGTGGTGAGGCGCATTTTGCGTCCACCCATCCACCACTGAAGCAAATTGACGAGCGCAAGTGACAGACCGATAGACACGATCATTTGCTGTACGACGCCGACGTGCTTGCGGCGCACGGGGCCCCAAAGGAACTTGTCCTGGATCCAGCCAGTGCCACCGGAGATCAAGACCGCAAAAACCGCCGCGACGATCAGCGGGAGCCCGATCGTGAATTCCTTCGGGATGAGCGGTAGCGAGACCCTGTCGCTTGTCGCCAGGAAGTAGGTGAGAATGGCACCAAAAGAGACCTGCTCGCCATGAGCAAAGTTGCTGAGCCCTGTAGTTCCATAGATCAACGACAATCCGACGGAGGCCAACGCAAGCAGAAGACCGAACGTGATTCCGTTGACGATGTTCTGCGCAAGTCGGTTGTTTTGACTTGGCTTTGGCGCCGCAGCTGTGGCGGCGTCTTTGCCCACACTGGCCTCGGCCACTTGCACCATTGACGCATCGTTGGTTGCGGTCGTGGACATGGCACTCGTCGTCGCTCCGGCCGCAGATATTGCTTGGCCGGAATCACTTCCCGTGCCGCCGATGAACGCTGAGTACAGCGTCACCGCCAACGCCACGACGACGAGAATCACTCCGGCGCGAACAAGGGCGCGGGTGTCGAGCGCTGCTTTCACAGTCGTCCTTCCCAGTCGGTTTCGGCCCAATGTAGACCATTCATGTTTCCGCTGTGTGTGCTACGCATTCCTTATGAAGCACGTCAGTCGCGCCGTTGCGATCCGTTCTTCGTCCCCGGCGTGTATCGCGATGTCATAGCTCGCAACCGTTCGCCCGAGGTGTGCCGCGGTGGCCACCGCTGTGACTGTTCCGGAACTCACAGCGCGGTGGTGGGTGATGTTGAGGTCGACGCCAACGGCCATTTTTCCGGAACCCGCATGGGCCATTGCCGCTAGCGACCCGACCGTTTCCGCGAGCGCGGCCGACGCTCCACCGTGGAGAAACCCGTAGGGCTGGGTGTTTCCCTCGACCGCCATCGACGCAACGGCGCGCCCCGGTGCGATGGACTCCACAGTGATCCCAAGTTTGGCGATGAGCCCGTCATATGCGTGGTCGGTACCTGCTTCGGTGTCGGTCATAAGAGATAGGTTGGCACCTGTGAGCGAATCAGCCAAGGAGACATTGCTATTAGTTGACGGATTGTCGATGGCGTTTCGCGCTTTTTTTGCGCTTCCCGTCGAGAACTTCGCGACGTCGGACGGCGCCGCCACCAATGGCGTCTACGGGTTTACGGCGATGCTGGCGACGCTTCTTGGGGGCCGCAAGCCGACGCATGCAGCGGTGGCGTTTGACTTGCCTG
>JAYTGI010000171.1:0-5503 GCA_043733605.1 Demequina sp.
GACGACGATGGCGAGCGCAACGCGATTGCCGATGGCACCGTTCTCGACGGCGTCATCATGCAGGGCTAAGCGCCGTTGCGATGGGTTTGAGCCCAGCGAACTAGGCCCAGACCAGCCCGTGCGCCGGGTCGTTCATGACGCGGCCCACATCGAACAGCAGACGCGCGCCCAGTTCGCCGTCCACCAGGCGGTGGTCAAAGCTCAGCGCGAGCTGGGTCACCCAGCGGATCTGAATCTCGCCCTCGTGCACCCACGGCATTTGGCGGATGGCGCCAAAGGCCAGGATCGCAGCCTCGCCGGGGTTGAGGATCGGGGTGCCCGTGTCGATGCCGAGCGCGCCCACGTTGGTGATGGTGATGGTGCCGTCGGCCATGCGCGCGGGCGTGACCCGGCCGCTGCGCGCCTCCGCGGTGAGGTGCTGCAGCTCGGTCGCGAGCGCGTGCAGCGGCAGGCGGTGAGCGTCCTTGATGTTCGGCACCACGAGCCCACGGGGCGTCGATGCGGCGATGCCAAGGTTCACGTAGTGCTTGTAGACGATCTCTTGCTTCGCGTCGTCCCACGACGCGTTGACCTCGGGGTGCCTGCGCACGGCGAGCAGCAGCGCCTTGGCCACCAGCAGGAGCGGCGTGACGCGCACGTCGGCAAAGTCCTTATCCGCCTTGAGTTTGGCCACCAGGTTCATGGTTTCGGTGACGTCGACTGTCAGGAACTCCGTCACGTGTGGGGCGGAAAAGGCCGACTGCACCATTGCCTCGGCTGTGCGCTTGCGTACCGACTTCACGGGAACACGCGTGGAGCGGCCGTTATCGCTCGAGTACCCGGTCTCCAGCCACGGTTGATCGTCCGTGGGGTAGGTCGCGAGGGTGTGTGCGGCTGTCGTCTTGACCCTTTGCTCCACGTCGCCCCGCGTCACCAGGCCGCCGGGGCCCGAGGGATTGATGGTGGTGAGGTCAACCCCCAGCTCCTTGGCAAGCTTGCGCACGGGGGGCATGGCCAGCACGGGGTAGTCGGAATCGCCTGCTCCACCAATCGACTCGACCGCGCCGTCCTTACGTGGCCTGCGGTGTGCGGAACCCTCCTTGACTCCGTAGCCAACGAGCACCGCTCCTGACTCGTCGCCGGAGCCGGCCGCGGCCGTCACGCGTGCAGAAGTGCCGGATCCGGCGTCCGCGCCAGCGGCGGCGCCCGTCTGGGCTCCCTGCGAAGGCGTCGCCAATCCGGCACTTGTGCTCGCCGTGGCGTCGGACCCTGCGTCGATGACTCCTGCTGGGGCGTAGGGACCGGCGGGGTTCGCACCCTCGGCCGGTGCGGCCTCGCCCTGCTCGGGCGCAGGGGGCGCTGGGGGGCCGTCGGGGTCGGTGTCGAACTCGCAGATGGGTGCGCCCACCTCGACGGTGTCTCCCTCGCTCACGAGCAGCTTGGTGACGATGCCGTCAACGGGGCACGGCAACTCGACCAAGGACTTCGCGGTCTCGATCTCGACGAGCGGCTGGTTCACCTCGACGCGATCGCCCACGGCGACGCGCCACGTGACGACGTCCGCCTCGGTGAGACCCTCGCCGGCATCGGGCAGCGGAAACTGCTGGAACTGAGGCATGCGTGCTCCTAGTGGGCCATGACCTTGTCGACCGCATCGAGGACGCGATCGAGGCTGGGCAGGTAGTCGTGCTCAAACTTAGAGCCGGGGTACGGGGTATGGAAGCCGCCCACGCGCAATACCGGCGCGTGGAGGTGGAAGAAGGCGTGCTCAGCGATGTGGGCGGCGAGCTCGCCGCCGGTGCCGTAGGCAACGGGGGCCTCGTGAACGACGACGCCGCGGCCGGTCTTTTTGACCGATGCGAGGATCGTCTCGTAGTCGAAGGGCGAGACCGAGCGCAGGTCGAGAACCTCGACCGAGACGCCACCCTCTGCGGCGGCAACGGCCACCTGCAACGCGAGCCGCACCGTGGGGCCGTAGGCCATCAGGGTGACGTCACTACCCTCGCGGGCCACGCGCGCCTTGGACATCTCTGCCGTCCCCTTCGAGGCGCCGTCGGCCTGGTCGAGCTGAGCGGCCACTCGCGTCGAGTCCACCTCGCCCTTGTCCCAATAGCGGGCCTTGGGCTCGAGAAACAGCACAGGGTCGGGGCTTGCGATCGACTGCTGGATCATGTCATAAGCGTCTTGCGGTGTGGCAGGGGAGACGATGCGCAGGCCGGCGGTGTGGGCGAACAGCGCCTCTGGACTCTCGGAGTGGTGCTCAACCGCGCCGATGTGGCCCGCAAACGGCACCCTGATCACAAGCGGCACCGTGAGCCTGCCCTTGGTCCGGTAGTGGAGCTTGGCGAGCGACGTGGTGATCTGGTCGAACGCGGGAAAGATGAAGCCGTCGAACTGGATCTCGAGCACGGGGCGGTAGCCGCGGAACGCCATGCCGATCGCGGTGCCGACGATGCCCGACTCGGCCAGGGGAGTGTCCATGACCCTGCGCTCTCCAAAGTCCTTGTGCAGGCCGTCGGTCACGCGGAACACGCCGCCAAGCGCGCCGATGTCCTCGCCCATGAGGACCACCTTGGGGTCTCGTTCCATCGCGGCGCGCAGGCCCGCATTGATCGCGGCACCGAGGGTCAGGGTGCGGACGGTGGCCGGGCGATCGAGTGCGGCGCCGTCGGGGGCGCGGTGTTCACCAACAACGTGCTCGTGGGTGGGGGCGGTCATCGCGTCACCTCCTTGTCGGTGAAGGAAGCCTCGTACTGCGCAAACCAGGCGCGTTCGGCGTCGACCAACGGGTGCGGCTCCGCGTAGACGTGTTCAAAGATCGTGTCCGTGGGACCTGGCTTCCACGACTTGACCGACTCGCGGGTGACGCGACCCAGCTCCTTCGCCTCGGCGCGCACCGCCGCTTCGAAGTCCTCGCGTAGCTCGCCACGCGCACGCAGGTAGGTTTCGAGGCGGGCGATCGGGTCGCGGTCGCGCCAGTATTGTTCGTCTGCCGATGACCGGTAGCGCGTCGGGTCGTCCGACGTGGTGTGCGCGCCCATGCGGTATGTGAGCGCCTCGATCACGACGGGACCGGCGCCTGACCGCGCATGCTCCATAGCCCAGCGCGTCACCGCGTGGACGGCGACCACGTCGTTCCCGTCGACACGCACACTCGGGATGCCAAAGCCGACCGCGCGCTGCGCGAGCGGAACCGTCGATTGGCGAGTGGTCGACTCGGAGATCGCGAACTGGTTGTTCTGGATGAAGAAAACGACGGGCGCGTTGTTGACGGACGCGAACACCATGGCCTCGTTAACGTCGCCTTGGCTGGTCGCTCCATCGCCGAAGTAGCAGATGACCGCGCCGTCCTTCTCGGGATCTCCTGAGCCGACGAGTCCGTCCCAGTCCATCGCTTGCGCATAGCCCACCGCGTGCAGCGTGTGCGCGCCGATGACGAGCGTGTAGATGTGGAAGTTGTAGGCGGCGGGATCCCACGAGCTGTGCTCGAGTCCCCTGAACACCCGCAGGATCGAGGGCATGTCGATTCCACGTGTAAATGCCACTCCGTGCTCGCGGTAACTGGGGAACGCGTAGTCGGGGTCGCGAAGGGCGCGCCCCGAGCCGATCTGCGCTGCCTCTTGGCCGAGCGAGGGCACCCACAGGCCCAACTCGCCTTGACGTTGGAGACTCGTGGCCTCCATGTCGAAGGCACGCGTCATGACCATGTCGCGCCAAAAGCCGCGCAAGTCGTCGACGGTGAGATGCTCCGCGAAGGGGCCAAAGTTGTCGTCGGCGACTCGCTCGCCTGTGTGATCAAGAAGACGGACGAGTCCCTCTTCTGACAGCGGTCCGATGCCGGCCATGCGACTCCCTTGCCATGACGTGATGGGCTATGTGGCGCGCCCGGGAACGACCCCTTGGACGTAACTTACGCAAGCGTAGGCTACGGAACCGTAGGTTTGCAAGAGGGCGGGTTTGCAAACGGGGCAGTTCCCATGGCGCGGCCTCTTAGATTTCGGGTGGCGCCGACCGTCCCGTGTCCGAATTTCCCGTCGTCTCGTTGGTCGACGTGCGGGGGCGAACCGTGTGCACCTTGGGAGCAACCGAGCCTGGGGCACCGTCATGAGGCGCCTCCGACCCTTCGGGGGTCACCTGAGCGCCTGAGGGTGCGGCCATGGAAGATGCTGGGCTTTGTAGCGACGCACTGGCGGGCGCCTCACTTATGGGTGCAGCACTTATAGGTGCAGCGTCAGCGGCCTTCGTCCCTGCGACGCCGGTGCCGCCCGCGGGCGCGGACTTGGTTGCGGTTGCGGCTGCGGCTGCCGCTACGGCAGAAGCGTCGGCCGCACGCTTGGCCTCGGCAGCGGCGAAGCGCTCGCGCTGGGCATCGGCCTTTTCGCGATCGACTTGCGCCTTTTCCATGCGCTTGCGGGCCGCGTCCTCAATCGCGAGCTTGCGCTCGGCGTCCTTGACGGCCTTGCGCTCTTGGCTCGGAAGTGTCAGGTCGTTCGACGCGAGAATGCCGAGCGCCTCGTCGCGCTCCTTGAGCGAGGGCCACTTGAGAAGCACCAGGAGAAGCATGAGCAGCAGCCCCACGGGAGGGACGAGCACCGCGATCGCGCCCCACCAGCCCGAGTAGCCGGCCTTCTTGGCCACCACGATGGCCGCGATGAGGGCGAGAATCGCGAGCGCGATCAGCGAGAAGAAGGTGATTTGCCCAAAGTCGTTGAGGTAGTCCGCTAGGGACTTGCCTGCTTTGTCTGGATCAATGGGAACGACGTTGTCGATGCTCAGGTACGCGGCGCTCGGATTCATGACGATTCCTCTCGAGAGCGGCCATGCCGTGCGCAACTACATTTGCTGCGCTGGGTCAGATGTCCGCTTCTACACTCTCCAGGTTAGCCCTGAGAGCGCAAATAGCGCAGCGTCGTTCTCTTCGGGGGTGCCAATCGTGAGGCGGACACCCTCTCCCGCGAAGGGCCGCACCAGGATGGGGCGGGGCTGAGAGCCAAAGTGAGTGACTAGCTCGGCGGTCTTGTCTGCGGCCGCGATCCACACGAAGTTGCCTTGGGCATCGGACAAATTCCAGCCGTCGGCCGTGAGGGCCGCGACCACGCGCGCGCGCTCAGCGACGATGCCCTGGGCTCGCTCCAAGAGCTCTGGCAACGCGTCGATGGACGCAAGCGCGGCCAGTTGGGCCGCCCCTGAGACGGAAAACGGCGTGACGCAAGCGCGCGCGGCGGTGATGATCGCCGCAGGAGCGATCGCGTATCCGACGCGTAGCCCCGCGAGGCCGTAAGCCTTGGAGAAGGTGCGGAGAACAACGAGGTTGGGCCAACGCCCGATCATGTCCTGACCCTGAACCGTCTCGGGATCGGTCACGTATTCGAGGTATGCCTCATCGAGCACCACCACCACGTGCTCGGGAACCGCGCCCATGAACGCCACGAACTCCTCGGTGTGAACGGCTGGGCCGGTCGGGTTGTTTGGCGAGCACACCATGACCACCTTGGTGCGCTCGGTGATGGCCGCCGCCATGGCG
>JAYTGI010000172.1:0-5490 GCA_043733605.1 Demequina sp.
GCCTCGGCAATGACCGACAGCTGGGAACCGATGTTGCCGTAGCCGACGATGCCGAGTGTGCGGCTCCTGATCTCATGCGCACCGGAGGCGCTCTTTGACCACACGCCTGCGTGCATCTGGCGGTTGTGCTCAGGCAGCCGACGAGTGAGCGAGATCATCTCGGAAACCGCCATCTCAACAACAGACCGTGTGTTGGAGAACGGCGCATTGAACACGACGACTCCCCGCTTGGCCGCGGCGGCCAGGTCGATCTGGTTGGTCCCGATCGAGAAGGTGCCGATCGCAATGAGGTCCTTGGCGGACGCGAGGACGCGCTCGGTGACCTGAGTCTTGGATCGGATACCGAGAAGCTGGACGCCGTCGAGGGCGGCAATCAACTCGTCTTCGTCGAGGGCTCCGTCACGGTTGTCGACGGCGATGCCGGCGGCGGTGAGGATATCGGTGGCTTTGGGGTGAAGTGTTTCAAGGAGGAGGGCACGCACGGGCCCTATGGTCTCGCACTTCGGGTCCGTTTACCAATTTGCCCCCTTCATGGCGGGCTGAATGAGTAAAGGCGCTCGGTCGCACGCGCGCCCGCAGACGGGCAGGGCCCGCCTAAGCGTCCGTGAGTCCGTGCGGCAAGTGGCCGTGATGCACCAGAACAAGCCGCCGCGTCGAACGAGTGAGCGCCACGTAGAGGTCTTGAGGCACCTGAGCGATCGCGTTGGGATCAGCGATCACGACGGAGTCGAACTCAAGGCCCTTCGCCTCGCGCGCGGTCATCACTTCGATTCCTGGACGCGCAAGCGAAGACACGTGCGAGATCAGGGCCTCCGAGGCGATGATGGCTACCAAACCGCCGCCTCGAGTCGCCAGAGAATCTGCCTCGACTCCGGCAGCGTCGGCTGCGACGCGGGCAATCGCTTCACGGTCGGGCACGCTGATGGTCGCAACGGCGTCGTCGACGTCCCTCGCCGCGCTCATCTCACTCACTGGCAGTCCCGCGGCATGCGCAAAGCTCTGTGCGGCCGACGCGACCGCAGCTGGGATGCGATAGCTCACCGTGAGCTCACGCAAGTGCCAGCCGGCCTGGAACAGCGGATCCATCGTTTCCGGCCACCATTGGGTTCCCGCGGGCGCCGAGGTCTGTGCGATGTCGCCAACGATCGTGAACGAACGAGAAGGGCAACGCCTCAGGAGCATGCGCCACGCCATAGGGGATAGCTCTTGAGCCTCATCGACAATCACGTGTCCGTAGGTCCACGAGCGGTCCTCGCTCGCGCGTTCGGCGACGGTCCTGCGCGTTTCCGGCGCCTTCATGCGCGCGGCAAGCATCTCGGCGGTCACGATGCCGTCGCCGCCGATGATGTCGAGCACTTCGCGGGCGTATCGAAGTTCGGCCTTGTCGTCGCTCACTGCGCGCGCCGAGTGCGGCAAGTCGCCGAGCAATTCGGCGGCCTCGTCGAGCAGCGGCACGTCCGCGTCGGTCAAAGGTGCGTCCGGATCGCGGGTTAAGAGCGCGCGCTCCGCGTCGCTCAAGCGAGACGCGCATGCGGCAAGCAAATGGGGTTTTGAGAACAGGTCTCGAAGCAACTGTTGTGGCGTCAGCGGCAGCCAACACAGGTTGATGGCGACTCGCAGTGAGCGGTCATCGCGCAGGTCGCGCGCGATTTCCTTCCGGTCGTCGTCCTCGATCTCGGGGCCCAGCTGATCGACCACTTGGCGTGTCAGACGGTTGATCATCTCTTTGGCGAACGCCGCGCGCGCGGCATTGTGGGGCTTCCCATCGCGCCTCGCGCGAGCCTGGGCTTCGCGCACATCGGAGCGCTTGATCGTCACCTCGCGACCGTCGATCCGGAATTCCTGATCGCGCTTGGGAACGCGTTGGCGCTCGCGCACGGCCGCCCTGATCACGGTGGACATGTCGAGCCTGCCCTTGATCGTCGCGACCTCGTCGTGCTCCCTTGTCGTGGTGCGGATGCCCTTGACAAGCCCCGCGAGCGTCGTCGATACCGCGCCCGTCTCACCCAAAGAGGGCAGCACGTGGTCGATGTACCGCAAGAACGACGTGGAGGGGCCTACAAGTAGCACGCCGCGGCGCGCGAGCAAATCCCTGTGGTGGTAGAGCAAGTACGCGGCTCTGTGGAGCGCAACGGCGGTCTTTCCTGTTCCGGGGCCGCCCTGCACCACAAGCGCTCCTTGCAATGGGGCGCGGATGACCGCGTCCTGCTCGGACTGTATCGTCGCGACGATGTCACCCATGCGGCCGGTGCGCTTGGCATCGAGGGCAGCCAGAAGTGCCCCTTCACCCGCGAGCGAAGTCTCGTGGCCCGAGCCCCTGAGCGCCTCGACATCCAGCACGTCGTCCTCGACGGCGGTGACGACGCGTCCCTGGGTGGTCAGGTGCCTGCGCTTCATGACGCCTTGAGGCTGGGCCGCCGTGGCCGCGTAGAAGGGTGCCGCGGCGGGTGCGCGCCAGTCGGTCAAGAGCGGGATGTGATCGGCATCAGACAGGCCGATGCGGCCCACGTAGAGCACGTCGCCGACAACCATGTCGAGGCGCCCGAAGCACAACCTGTCCTCGACCGCATCAAGTTGAACAATGCGGTCTTCGTAGAGGGTCGCAAAGGAATCGCGCTCTGAGCGGTTCTGCGGAGAGCCCGACGGCCCCGCCTTGCGCACCTCGGTGAGCCGCTCGGCGGCCTCGAAACGCAACGCATCTAGCCGCGAGTAGAGGGTGCCGACAACGCGCTGTTCCGCGCCGATGCCTGGGCCCGCCTCCACGGTGGACTCGTCCTGCATGAACTCCCTTTCGCACTGCCCGCGAACCCCGCGGGCAGTAGACCATCCTCGCACGACAGGCGCCGATGCGGAATGTTCCAGCGTTCGCGGGCCGCGATATCGGGTGTTGTCGCGTCGCGTTCGTGTCACAGTGTTCTCATGGCACTCGTGACGTGGGACATCGACGGCGTGGCGCAATGGGCCGACCGCTCTGGAGCGGACGCGGTCTTGGTCCAGTCGCTCAGGGGGTTCATTGACGCGGGCAAGGTCGGCAGGCTCGTATGCGAGCACATCATGGGCATGTCCGAACCTGTGCGACTCGTGACATTCGACATTGATGAGTTTCTCGACTACCGCTCGCGCAGGCCGGAAATGACGTTCTCTGTCAACGAGTGGATCGACTACGACGAGCCGTATCTTGCGATTGACATGGTCACAGATGCGGAGGACCGCGCTTTCCTCTTGCTCCACGGCAGCGAGCCCGATGTCCGTTGGGAGGCCTACATCCTGGCCGTGAAGGGTGCGGTCGAGAAGTTGGGTGTTGGACTGACCGCAGGCGCTCACGGAATCCCTATGGGTGTTCCCCACACCAGACCCCTGCAGTCGACGGTTCACGGAACACGACAGGACTTGTTGCCCGACACTTCAGGCACGTTTGGGACGGTGACGGTGCCAGCCTCGGCCCAGAACCTCTTGGAATACCGTTTCGGCCAGTGGGGTTTGGATGCGGTCAATGTCGCCGTTCACGTGCCGTACTACATCGCGCAGTCCGCTCTGCCGCAGGCGGCGCAACACGCCTTGAGCCAACTCGAGGGGCTGACGGGACTGAGTCTCGCGCCGGAGGGTTTGGACGGCGCAGCGGTCGCCGCATCGTCCGAGATCGAGAGCCAAATGAGGGATTCCGAAGAGGTACAAGGGCTCGTCGCGACGCTTGAAGAGCAGTACGACGCCATGGAGGCGGCGCGTCGGGACGGCATTCCGCTTGACCGTCCGCTGCCCACCGCAGACGAACTTGGCGCCGAATTTGAGAAATTTCTTGCCCAACAACGCCGAGAGTCTCCCCCTCACGACTAATTTGTGCAATGCTTAGCGTTGGTTGCATTGACGTAGTGAGAAGTACCTGTCTGTTATCAGATATGGAGCGAGGCATTGCGGCGACGAGTGGGACACAGTGTCCCGCTTCCCGTCCCGGGCATTAAAGGCAAGGAAACACCAGCATGACACAGGGCTCCGTGAAGTGGTTCAACGCAGAAAAGGGCTACGGCTTCATCGCTCAGGATGGTGGAGGCGCAGACGTCTTCGTTCACTACTCCGCGATCATCACCGACGGCTTCAAGACCCTCAACGAGGCGCAGCGCGTCGAGTTTGAGGTCACGCAGGGCCCCAAGGGCCCGCAGGCCGAGCAGGTTCGCGCTCTGTAACCAGAGACCGACTTAGAGAACCGCCGCCTCCCTTGTGGGGCGGCGGTTCTGTCATTTCAGGACTCAGTTGGCCTTTTGGGAACATCGCAGGTACCTCGGTGCGTTGAATGGGCGAGGGCGTTCTGCGAGGAGCACGTGGAGGCGCTGGGCGACGCGGGCTAGTCCGTTGGCGACTGAGGAATTAGACTGTGCTCACCTAGAGGTGTAAAGGAGGTCACGATGCCACTGTCTGAACACGAGCAGCGCGTGCTTGAGCAACTCGAACGCGACCTCGGCGCGGACCCTAAGTTGGGCCGTAACATGGCGCGTGGGCAGCGCCACAGGGGCCGCATCGCACTGGGCGTCATAGGCGTGATCGCAGGATTGGGAGTCGTGCTGATCGGTGTCGTTGCGGCAATCGTTCCACTTGGAATCGCAGGGTTCGCGCTCATGACCGGTGCGGCGATGTGGGCCATTTTCGCTCCTGCACGATCGTCGTTGTCGGCCGTGGGTAGCTCGAAGTCCTCGCCGCGGTCTAAGCGCGGCAAGGAGCCATTTATGCGCCGCGTCGAGAACCGGCTTGAGCGGCGGCGCGAAAAGGGCGACCTTTAGAGTCCAAGCCCCTTGCTTGGACGGCGGCGTTGACGATGCTGTCCCCCCACTGAGCGATTGTCTCTAGATCGACATCTGTGCCGCTTGGTGCGTAACGGTAGTCGGCGACAGAGTCCGACATCGCGGTGAAGTCGTCGAGAACCTCCCGAGATAGAAATGCACCTTCGGCCGCTAGAGCTCGCGTGGCGTGAGTGACTGCCTCCGAGGGAGTGAGTGACAACGGCCACGTCGTGCCAGCTGGAAGGCCCTCCCTCACTGTCGACCACATCGTCTCGGGAGTTCTGTCGCGTGCCTCATCAGAGCGTCTGCGACGGAGCCACCACGCTGCTCCACCGAGGACGATTGCCGCGAGCGCGACAAGAACGATCACGAGCGGCCAGGGGACGGATCCCGCGGCAGCAGCATTCACGGTTGACGGGGAGTTCCCGCCTGGGTCTGCGGGCCGTGGCGCTCCCGAGGGGGCTGCGGTGGGAATGGTGAATGAACCTGGGCCGCTCGTCACGTAGTCTCCCACGGGATCTGCATAACTCGGCCTTGCTCCCGTTTGAACCGATGGGGTCGGTTCGAAGCGAACCCACCCGGCACCCGCGAAATACAACTCGGGCCACGCGTGAGCGTCACCACCTCGAACCACGAAGGCCCCGTCGTCGTTTGGCGATCCTGGAAGGAAGCCGATCGCGAGGCGAGCGGGAATGCCAAGCGAGCGAGCCAGCATGAT
>JAYTGI010000173.1:0-5484 GCA_043733605.1 Demequina sp.
CCGTCCTTCAGGATCACGTTCGCAAGAGCGTTGCCCTGGACGGTGTCCGGCGGTGCCACCCGGAAGTAGAACGGGTCGTAGCCGGTCAGCGCGGTGGACGTGTTCGCGGGCGAAATCATGACGGTCTTGGCGGCTGCCACGTCGTCGACCACATTGAGCGTCACGGAGCTTGAAGCGGCTCCAATGATCGCGCCGACATTGTCGGCAATCATCTTCGACACGGACTGCGAGGTGATCTGGGGCTGAGTCGTGTCCGACGAGTCGGTGTCAATGACCGACACGTCTGCGCCAAAGATACCGCCCGCGTCGTTGATCTCGTTGACCGCGAGGTGGACGCCTGCGACCTCGGGCGGGCCGAGGAATGCGAGCGAGCCGGTCAAGGGCAGCAGAGTGCCGATCTTGAGAGCGCCTTCGACGCCCGGCGCCGAAGACATCGCCGAACTAGCAGGCGTGTTGTCGCTGCCTCCGCCTGACGAACAGGCGGCTAGGGCAAGGGACGCGACGGCGCCCAGTGCGACGCCTCGTGCGATGGTGTTCCATCGAGCCATGTTTTTCCCTCCATACAGGTGCGGTGGGGGCAAGCCCACCGGGGCCACCGCGAGGACGGTCCTCGCAGCAACTGACATCACCGTAGCGGGGCCGGATTTCGTCCGTGCGTCGCAAGGATCACGATTTTGTGACTTTTCGCGGGGAATTGGGACTCAAGTCCTTGTGTTTAGCAGGCTAAACACTTTGCGAGCTACTTGCCCATCTGGTCGATGACGGCTTCGGCAACTTCTCGCATAGTGAGACGCCTGTCCATCGACGTCTTCTGAATCCACCGAAATGCCTCGGGCTCGTTGAGCTGCATCTTCTCCATGAGAATGCCCTTGGCACGCTCGACGGTCTTGCGGGTCTCCATGCGCTCGGTGATATCAGCGATCTCATTTTCGAGCGCCCTGATCTCCACGAAGCGCGATGCGGCGATCTCCACGGCAGGCAGAAGGTCGGCAGGCGTAAAGGGCTTGACCACATACGCCATGGCGCCAGCGTCGCGCGCGCGCTCCACCAGCTCCGTCTGGGAGAACGCGGTCAGCAGCACCACGGGCGCCAGGCGCTCCTTCGCAATGTGCTCGGCCGCAGTGATGCCGTCCATCACTGGCATCTTCACATCCATGACAACAACATCGGGCTTCAACTCCCGCGCAAGCGCCACGGCCTCCTCGCCGTTCGAGGCCTCGCCAACGACGTCATAGCCGCCCTCGCGAAGGGTCTCGACGATGTCCATGCGGATCAGCGCCTCGTCCTCGACGACGATGGCACGGCGCTTGGCCGGGGTTGTCTCTGCGGGTGCAATGGAGTCGTTCACAAGCGATAGCCTAGTGGCCACGCCCCGATAGCCCAACCGGCAGAGGCATACGGCTCAAACCCGTACCAGTGTGGGTTCGAATCCCACTCGGGGCACTCTTCTGACCTGAGGAAACACAACGACCGTCCCCGCAGAGGGAAGAGTTCGGCGCCAAGAGGCACACGATCACCACGCGCAAAGCATCGAACTTCGCGTGCGTGGACGGTGAGACGCCGTCGTTTGCGGCGGAGCGCAATCCCGCAAGCGCCAGGCCGGGCGGGGCCGACAGACTCTTCTCAGTAGAATCGAACCATGGCAGCCCCGCGCGTTTCGTCGATGGTCGAGGACTACCTCAGCATCATCTGGAAGGCGCAAGAGTGGGCCGGTGGCTCGGTCTCCACAAACGAGATCGCCGCGACGCAAGCGGTGACGCCGTCGTCCGTGTCGGCCAACCTGAAGAAGCTCGCCCGCGACGGACTCATTGAATACAAGCCCTACGGGCACATCGGCCTCACCCCAGCAGGCAACGAGATCGCTGTAGCGGTGGTGCGGCGCCACCGAGTCCTGGAGACCTACCTGGTCGAGCGCCTTGGGTTTGGGTGGGACGAGGTCCACGCGGAGGCCGACACGCTTGAACACGCCGTGTCTGACCTTGTCGTGGACCGCATGCACGACGTACTTGGCCGTCCGGACCACGACCCGCACGGTCACCCGATCCCCCACGCCGATGGAAGCGTCGAACAAAGCCGCGGGCGCCACTCGGCCGGCCTTCTGAACGAGATGGAACCCGCCGCCGCAGGGCAGGTCGCTCGCATCTCGGACCACGAACCCGCGATCCTGCGGTATCTCGAGGAGCGGCAGATCGTCTTCGGCTCGCGCGTGCGCCTCGACGCGAGAAACACCGCTGCGGGCTCGCTGTCCGTCATGCGTCTTGGTCCCGAGGGCGAGCTTATCGGCCTTGTCGAAATCGCCGTCGGCGCAGCGAGCGCAGTGTGGGTCGAGTTCGACCCTCACCTCGAGTAGTCGACCGGGGCTACTTCGGCGAATGGCCACCCGGCGAGAGCCAAATGATCGAATTGTTGGCGCGGGTCACTCCTAAGCATCCGTGCGGGAGCCGGCGGCCGCTCCGTGGACCGGCCCCGTGGGCACGAGGCTGAACGCACCCTCCTCCTCTTGAGCGTTATGCAAGCGGAGCACCGCATAGAGCCCATAGAGCAGCCGTCTGAGTTCGACGACGTCCTCAGGCTGGACCGTGTCGTTGTCCAGGTCGGTGAGCAGCCGGCGCACCCGGCTGACCTGGTGTTCGATTTCGGCGTGGGTGCGACTCATCGCCGCGGTCGCGTTGGACGAACCCAGGGCTCGCGCGACGAGCGGTACGAGTTGCGCCTCGTCGGCCCGCTCGTGCGGGAGAAGCTCGCCCTCAAGACGCTCGAGAAGGTGGTGGGCAGGGGTGACATCACAGTCCTTCGTCGTGAGGGCGTCGGCCACTGCGCGGATCTGCTCAACGACGGCGAGAACCGCGTCGTGCTCGACCTTGAGCGCGCGGGCGACGTCGACGTCGGCCGGCGCCATGGCGATGGTGTGCACCTTGCCAGGCAGCACGGCCCGCAAGGCGAGTCCGATCGCCAGCACGTCGATGACCTCCTGCGTGACGGCGCCGATCGCAGGAGGGAGCAACCCGACCGCAGCCGCGACCATCGCGACGAGCGACAGACCCATGCCGACGAGGACCGCTTGCAAGGCGATTCGCTTGGATCGACGTGCAATGAGAATCGCATCCGCGAGCGCGTCGAGCCTGTCAACGGTCAGCACGACGTCCGCGGCCTCCGAGGAAGCGGTCGCCCCCCGTGAGGCCAGGGCCACGCCGACCCCGGCAGCGGCCAGTGCAGGGGCGTCGTTCACGCCGTCACCCACCATGATCGTCGAGGCTAGCGTCGCCTCCCGCTCGATTGCGGCAAGTTTGTCTGCAGGGTCGCAGTCGGCAAGCACCGAGTCGACCCCCACGATCCGCCCCACGGCGTCCGCGATGTCCGCCCTGTCCCCCGTCACCAGGACAACCCTGCTAATTCCTACCTCGCGGAGCGCCCTGACCATTCGAGGCGCATCGGGCCGGATCGGGTCATCGAGCAGGAACGCACCCGCCGGTTCGCCGTCGACCCCGACGAAGACGGTCAGTGAGCCATCCAAATCCGCGCGCCTGCGCACCTGGCGCACCCACGCGGGCTGCGTGTCCCCTACGATCCAGGCGGCCTTGCCCACCCGCACCTCGTGGGAGCCGACCGTCCCGCGCAAGCCGTAGCCGTGCTCTTCGTGGACGTCTTCGGGCATCTGGAGCTGAAGGCTCCGGCGAGCCGCCGCGGTAACGATCGAGCTGGCGAGAACGTGAGGTGAGACCTGGTCCAGCGAAGCCGCTAGGCGCAATATCTCGTCTGCGTCGACGTGATCACCTGCGGTGACAACGTCGGCGAGGGTCGGCTGCCCTTGGGTCAGAGTCCCTGTCTTATCGAAGAGCATCACGCGCCCCGCGGCCAACCGCTCGAGCGCGCCACCTCCCTTAACGACGACGCCTATGTGCGCCGCGCGCGACAGTCCAGACATGATGGCGATGGGGGCCGCCAGCAACAACGGACAAGGCGTTGCCACGACGAGTACGGCCACCGCACGGACGGGATCCCCGCTCAAGGCCCACGCCACCCCCGCGAGCACCAGCGTGAGAGGGACAAACACGATCGCGAATCGATCGGCTGCGCGCACGAACGGAGCCGAGGACGCCTGTGCCTGTTCGACAAGTCGCACCACGCCCGCGTACGTGGACTCCGAAGCCACCGAGGTCGCAATGAGGTCGATCGGTGAGCCTGCGTTCACCACACCGCTGCGCACCTCATCCCCGACGGGCCTCTCAACGGGGAAAGATTCCCCTGTCAGGGCGGCTTCATCCAGGACACCGGCCGACATGAGCCGGCCGTCCACAGGGACCACCTCCCCGGTGCCGACGAGGATCCGGTCGCCCTTGGCGACCTCGTCCACGGGTACCTCCGCGACGCCGCCGTCCACCTGACGTCGTGCCGTGCGGGGCGCGCGCTGCACAAGCAGGCTTAGTTCGCGCCTAGCCCGCGCTCCTGCCCGAGCCTCAAGCAGCACACCCGTTGCGAGCATCACCGTGATCATCGCGCCTGCGAACCACTCACCCACCACCAGGGCACCTGCCAGTGCGAGCAGCGCGATGACATCGACGCTGAGTTGACGTCGACGGACGGCCCCCACCATCCACCCGATCGAGAACGCCAACCCCAGGAGCGTCCCTGCTCCCCACAGTGCCTCGGCCTGCCTTGTCGCGGCAAACAGCCACGCCGCGCCGCCGCCGAGCAGCAGCACCGTGGAGGAGGCGAAGAGCAGGAATTCCACACGATCACGTAACCAAGTCATAGTTCGATCGTCATGGCCGCCTCCACGATGTGTCAACGCGCAACAGAAGTTGTGGCGGGCCACACATTCGATTCCTGCGCCCTGCGTGGGCAAATCTAGCGCCCGACGAGGCCGAACTCGTACGCCAAGATGACCGCTTGCACCCTGTCCCGCACGGCAAGCTTGGCGAGAATGTTCCCTACGTGAGTCTTGACCGTCGCCTCAGACACGAAGAATTCGGTGGCGATTTCGATGTTTGATAACCCGCGCGCGACGGCGAGTAGCACCTCGGTCTCGCGAGGGGTCAACGCTTCAAGCCTGGGATCCGTCGTACTGGCCAGCGCATCCCCGTGAACAGGAAGATGCGGCGCGAAAAGCTCAAGCATTCGACGGGTCACCCGCGGCGCAACCACTGCGTCGCCCCGCGCCACTGTGCGAATTGCCGCCACCAGCGCCGCGGGCTCGGCATCCTTGAGCAGGAACCCGCTAGCGCCTGCACGCAGGGCCGCGAATGCGTACTCGTCCAGGTCGAACGTGGTGAGCACAAGCACGCGCACTTCGGGGTGCTCTGCCGTGATCTGCTTGGTGGCGTCGATGCCGTTCATGCCTGGCATCCGCACGTCCATGAGGACAACGTGAGGCCGCAGCGCGCGCACCTGCGTCACGGCGGCGGCGCCGTCGCCCGCCTCGCCAACCACCTCGAGGTCGTCTTGGGCGTCCAGCACCATCGCGAAGCCCATCCGCATCAGGGA
>JAYTGI010000174.1:0-5464 GCA_043733605.1 Demequina sp.
TCGACGTGATCCGCGCGGACGAACTGAGCCGCTTGGCGACCTGTGCGAGCGAGGGGTGCGAGGGCGTCGTGTTCGACCAATCCCGCAATCGCTCCCGCAAGTACTGCTCGGTCGCCTGCACCAATCGCGAGGCGACGGCCGCCTATCGTGCGCGGCAGTCGGCGGAAGACGAGCAGCCCGTCTAAACAGGCTTGTACGCCGTGACCTCGATCTCGATCTTCATGGCGTCGTCGAGCAAGCCCACAACCTCCATCGTCGCTGCGGGACGAATGTGCCCAAACCACCGGCCGAACACGGGGTAGCACTGCTCGGCGTACGCGCGGTCAGTGAGCAAATAGCGGACGCGCACCACGTCGGCGATGCCGAACCCGACGGTCTCGAGCGCCTTCTCAATGGTGGAAAGCGCCTGATCCGCCTGGGAGGCGGCGTCGTCGGAGATCGTCATGGCCGAATAGTCGTAGCCGGTGGTGCCCGACACCCACGCGAACGGGCCCTCGACCACGGCGCGCGAATACCCGATCGTCTGCTCGAACGGTGATCCGGAACTGATGAGACGACGCTCGGTGCCCATGAGGTTCTCCCTGTGACGGCGCGCGGTCACTCGCCGCGGGGAGACCAGGCTAACGCCGGCCGGGGGTGTGGCGCGCGCATCGGGCAACAATGGACAAGCCCTCGACCCCCAACCTTGGGTACGGTGAGAACATCCAGCACGACGAGAGGTGTCCCCCCATGACGAGCAAGAGCAACGAGACCTGGTCCGCGGAAGAGAAGGCGGCCATGAAGGAGCACGCGGCCGAGGCCAAGCGCTCCAAGGCGGCCGCGAGCAAGGAGGCCGACGCCCAGGTGTGCCTCGACAAGATCGCGGCAATGGCCCCCGCCGACAGGGCACTCGCCGAGCGCGTCCACGAGATCGTGACCGCCGCGGCGCCCCAACTCGAGGTCAAGACCTGGTACGGAATGCCGGCGTACGCGAAGGACGGCAAGGCGGTCGTGTTCTTCCAGGACGCGGGCAAGTTCAAGGCGCGCTACGCGACGCTCGGGTTTCAGGACACCGCGGCGCTGGACGATGGCGCTTTCTGGCCGACGTCGTTTGCGCTTACCGCGATTGACGACGCAGTGGCGGCGCGCATCGCGGAGCTGGTCAAGCGCGCTGTTGGCTCGGTACCAACACCCTAAAGCGATGGACGGCGCGGGGCACCCCGTCGGGCAGCCCGCGCCGTCCACCACCTCCCGTCAGCGCGTGACTGAGCTTCGACCACCGGCACGGGTCCAGATCAGCAGCACGATGATCGCGCCGATGATCGAACCGATGATCCCCGCGGGCTGAAGGAAGCCCTCGGCTGCGTCCTTGCCGAACAGCACATAGCCAAGAAAGCCCCCGACGAACGAACCGATGACGCCGATGACGATGGTCATGCCGATCGACAGGCTCTGCCGACCGGGCACGATGGCGCGTGCGAGCAGCCCCGCGATCAACCCGATGATGAGCATGGTGACGATGAATACGAGCATGGTGAGTCCTCTCTCTGAGTGATGCTTGCAAAGAAACTGAACCACCCCTAGGGCTGTTGTAGTACACCCCTAAGGAGGGTTATTGTCGGCCCATGCCCGAATCCAGCACGCCCGTCACGATAGCCCTCGTCGATGACTACGACGTGGTGCTGCTTGGCGTCGCCACGATCATCAATCAGTACAGAGACCGCGTCGCAATCGCCGAGATCGACACCAATAGGCCGGTGAGCCAGGCCGTCGACGTGGTGCTGTATGACTCCTTCGCGCAACCGGAATCCGACAACCTGGAGATCGGGAGGCTCGTGCGCAGCCCGAACGCGAGGCGAGTCGTCGTCTACACCTGGAACTTTCACCCAGACCTCATCGAGATGGCAAGGGAGCAGGGGGTTCGAGGCTACCTGTCCAAGGCGCTGCCCGCGCGCGAACTTGTCGAGGCCCTGGAACGCGTCCACGCCGGGGAGTTTGTGGTGAGCGAGGTGTCCGGCAGGGTTCACCCCAACAACGCGCTCGACTGGCCCGGGCGCAGCGAGGGTCTTACCGCCCGCGAGTCGGAGATCGTGGCGTTCATCACGCAGGGGCTCAGCAATGCGGACATCGCCGCGCAGGCGTACCTCAGTCCCAACACGATCAAGTCCTACATCCGCTCCGCCTACGCAAAGATCGGGGTCGATAGTCGGACCCAAGCGGTCCTGTGGGGCGTCGCACATGGGTTCGTGCCCGACCACCACCGTTTCACCCAGTGGCGCGAGGCCTTGTAGTGCCCCCTCGCTCCCCGCTGCCCCAGCGGTACGGTCTCGATGCCGCGTGGGTGCGGACGCCCGATCCCGACACAGAGGGCACAGCAGGCTGGGCGACCATGCGCGACTTCTTGACGGAACGTCTTCCCGCCCGGGCGATGGTGGCCGACATGCTGGAGGCTGGCGAGTTTGTCGACGATGCCGGGCGCGCCTGGCGCGGCGACGAGCCGTATCGCCCGCGCACCTTCGTCTGGTTCCACCGTGCACTTAGCCCTGAGACGCCCGTGCCATTCCCGCTCACCGTATTGGCGCACACGGAGCGCCTGGTGGTGGTCGACAAACCCCACTTCGTGGCGACGACGCCGCGAGGGGCGCATGTGACGGAGTCGGCGCTCGTCAAGTTGCGCCTCGCCCTGGATTTGCCTGAGCTGGCACCCGCGCACCGGCTTGACCGTCTCACCGCCGGAGTGCTCGTGTTCACGACGCGCCGCGAGTTTCGCGGCGCCTATGCAGGGGTCTTCCAGTCACGCGGCGCGCACAAGACCTACGAGGCGTTGGCGCCTTTCGACCCTGCGCTCGAATTCCCGCGTCGCATCGTCGGCCGCATCGAGAAGAGGCGTGGCAGTCTGCAAGCCGAGGTGGTAGCAGGCGCGCCCAACGCCGAAACCCTCGCGGAGGTCGTCGAGGTGAAGGGCGCGTACGCGCGCTATCGCCTCACGCCCACCACGGGCAAGACGCACCAGTTGCGGGTGCACATGGCGTCGTTGGGTCTGCCGATCGTAGGCGACTCGCTCTATCCCATCGTCATGGACGTGGCCCCCGACGACTTCACCTCGCCGTTGCAACTCATCGCAAGGCGGCTGTGGTTCACGGACCCGCTCGACCATTCTCCCCGCGACTACGCGAGTCGGTTCGAACTTCGCTGGCCCGAAGCATCGGCCGACGCCGGCTAGACCCTTTTGACGACGTTCGACTTCAGCTGCATCTGGCCAAAGCCATCAACCTTGCAGTCGATGTTGTGGCCGTCGAAACCATCGACAAGACGGATGCCCCGCACCTTCATGCCCACCTTGATCGATTGGGGGAAGCCCTTGACCTTGAGATCCTTGATGATGCTCACGGTGTCTCCATCGGCAAGCGGCGTGCCAAAAGCATCCTTCACGATCGCCGCGTCCGCCTCAGCGTTGGCGGCGGCATCGGCCTCGCTGGGTGACCACTCGTGCGCGCACATCGGGCATACCAAGAGCGCGCCCATCTCGTAGGCGAGATTGCTTGAACAGCTTGGGCAGAGCGGCATTGTGTTGACCATGGTTCACTCTCCCATAGGTGCGGGAGGTCCTAGCGGATTGCTCCCCCCACGCTGAGTGGTGTTGCGCTAGGCGTTGAAGGGGAACCTCACCAGGTTCCGTAGCCGAATAACGTCTGGGCGACGGAACCCACAGCACAGCTTACGAACGCCTTCGCAGAGCGACTGTCCCTCCCCGTCGAGAACCAGATCGTCTTCACAACCAGACCACATCGGCGGCGAAGACCGTCAATAGCCGTTCACCTGCAGCGGTCTCGACACCGTAACTAAGGGCGACCTCGACCCTATCGTCGGCCACACCCAACACCTCCGCCGCGACCCAACAGTCCATCGGAAAAGGGGAGGCTGCAGTGATGGGCTCCTTCGTGAGGACTGGCACCTTCTCAACGATCAGGTGTTCTTCGCCTTGAGCGTCACGAATGGAGACTCGAATCCAGCCTGGAAAGTCATCAGACTCCCAGCGAAGGGCTGTCCCTCGGACCCTTACCTCGACTGCATCCATCCACGACTCCAAGCGCGATAGCCACTCCTACACATTGAAACCAAATTTCGCGACGTTCCGCATCGCAATGAAGTCTGGCTGCGCCACCACTCCGCCGCAACCTCAAGGTTTCCAGCACCCCCGGTTCGTTCCGCCGAGACGATTACCAAGACCTTCTGCGGGTCAGCGTGCTACACATGGCTCCATGGTGGACTACCAGGGGCATCCCAGCAAGATTGGGACATGGCGCGACGGCGCGCTACACGTGTCCCCTGAAGCAGAGCGCGCCGACTTAGTGGTCTGGTTCGCTTTCCATACCGAAGAAGACGAGCCGCGCTGGGAAGGACTCCTCGCGACCTCATCCGCCGACGGTCACGCCGTCGTGCGAAGCGTGCCGTTCTTCCTTTACGACATTGCGCTCGGCGACGAGGTCGGCACGGTCACCTCATCGGAGGGCGCGCTGGTCGCTGCGGAGATTCGTCGGCGGTCCGATAGCTACGTGTACAGAGTCCGCTTCGAGAGCGACGATGACCGTTGGCTGCAACTGATGCGCGATCTGGAGCCGTGGTCTTGCTGGTTCGACGTCAGAAGCCCACGCTTCATCGCGCTCGCGACGCCCTCCGAGCATGCACAAGACGTTGCCGACTACTTGGCCAGACGCGAGCTCGCTGGCGAGCTGCAATACGAGACGGGCCGGACCCGGTGAGCAACGGGCTCCGCGAAGCACTAACTACAAATTGAATCGCCATTCCACCACATTCCGTAGCCGAATAACGTCTAGCGTGTTCGGTCGCAGTCGAGTCCGGTCCGCGAACCGCCAGACGCGCGATCGCGAGAACTTACACCGTCCAAGTCGCGCCAGATCGAGGCCTGCGTCACGCAACGTGCAGCGGCCTGATAGCCGCCACCTGAGCCTTCAAGGCACGACGCTCGAGCCTCAACTCATAGTGCGACTGAAGATTCATCCAGAACTCCGCTGAGTTTCCGAAGTACGCACTGAGCCTCACGGCGGTGTCAGCGGTGATCCCGCGCTTGCCGTGGACAATCTCGTTGATACGGCGGGGAGGCACGCCGATTGCCACCGCGAGTTTGTTCTGGGTGATACCGAAGCCCGCTATGAAGTCCTCCATGAGGATCTCACCAGGATGGATAGGCCGAATCAACTTGCCCTCAGTGGTAGTCGACAAGTTCGACATCATCCGCACCTCCATCTCTCCATACGAAGCAAATCCGCCACTGAGCGTTCACGCGGATGCTGTGCTGGCCCCGGCGGTCACCGGATAACCTCTCAAGTCGGTTCCCCGGAGGGATCCGTAGATCCTCGACGTCGCGCGCGGCGTGGAGAATCTCCAGCTTGCGAAGCACCACACGCTGAACCGTCGGGTCAACAGACTTCGTAATCTGCTCGTTCCAGATGCGCTCGGTGGT
>JAYTGI010000175.1:0-5463 GCA_043733605.1 Demequina sp.
CGCGAGGGCGTCGACATGCGCTTCTACTCGGTCATCTACCGTGCGCTCGAAGAGGTCGAGGCTGCGCTCAAGGGAATGCTCAAGCCCGAGTTCGAGGAACGCCAGACCGGCGCCGCGGAGATCATGGAGATCTTCCGCAGCTCCAAGTTCGGCAACATCGCCGGTTGCTTGGTCCGCGAGGGCACGATGAAGCGCAACTCGAAGGTACGCATCACCCGTGGCGGCAACGTCATCGGCGAAGCAAGCCTCGACACGCTGCGTCGCTTCAAGGACGACGCCACCGAGGTCCGCGAGGGGTTCGAGTGCGGTATTGGGCTCGGCAAGTTCAACGACATCCAGGTGGGCGACCGCATCGAGAGCTTCGAGATGTTTGAGATCCCGAGGTCGTAATGGCTGACTCACCCAGAGCACTCCGGATCGCGGGCACGATCAAGAAGATCGTCGCCCGCGCTCTGGAGACCGAAATCAAGGACCCTCGCTTGGGGTTCGTCACCGTGACCGATGTGCGCGTCACCGGGGACCTCCAGCAAGCGTCGGTCTTCTACACGGTCTACGGCTCAGAGGAGGACCGCGCCAATACGGCCGCGGCCCTGAGCTCGGCCAAGGGCCACATCCGTTCGATGGTGGGTGGTGAGCTGGGAATCCGGCTCACCCCCTCGATCGAGTTCCACCTGGATGCGGTCCCCGAGACTGCGGCATCACTCGAGAAGTCGTTGCACGAGGCCGCCGCTCGCGACGCTGAGCTCGCCAAATTGCGAGAGGGCGCCCAGTTCGCTGGGGAGGCCGATCCTTACAGGCACCCCGCCGACGAGGACGAAGAGGACTGATCGGGTGGCTCGCGCCGCCGATGACCCCACACCGGGTCTGTTGCTCGTCGACAAGCCTCAGGGCTTGACGTCTCACGACGTGGTTGCCCGTGCGCGCCGGATCCTCGGCACGCGCAAGGTGGGACACGCGGGCACCCTCGACCCGATGGCGACCGGACTCCTGATCCTGGGCGTCGGCAAGGCCACGCGCCTCCTCACGTACGTCACTGGCCACGACAAGTCCTACGACGCGACCATTCGCCTGGGCCAGTCGACGGTGACGGACGACGCCGAGGGCGAGGTGGTTTCGACGGCCGATGCATCGGGCGTCACGGACGAGGCCCTGGCGGCGGCGATCGCCGCGCTCACTGGGGACATCATGCAGGTGCCCAGTTCGGTGAGCGCCATCAAGATCAACGGCGAGCGCTCGTACGCACGGGTGCGAGCGGGCGAGGACGTCGTGCTTGCGCCCCGGCCAGCGACGGTGAGCAGCTTTGAAATCCGTGAGGTGCGCCGTGACGGCGAGTTCATCGATCTCGACGTGATCGTCGATGTCTCGTCGGGCACCTATGTGCGCGCGCTGGCTCGAGACCTGGGCGCCGCGTTGGGCGTGGGGGGACACCTCACAGCCTTGCGCCGCACGCGTATTGGCGCTCTCTCCGTGAAAGGCGTGCACACGCTCGACGAACTCTTTGCGATGGCCGACGCGGGGGAGGCCATCCCGCTCACGTCCCTCGCGGATGCCTCCTGCGCGCTCTTGCCCACGCTCGACGTCACCGATGCCGAGGTCGCGGCGCTCTCGTACGGGCAGTCGCTCCCCGATCGCGGCGCCGAACTAGGGGAGCCTGCGAATTCCGACGACTTCGCTCACGACGCCGTGGCCGTAAGTCTTGCGGGAGTCGCCGTTGCGATTCTGCGCAGGGTCAGGGGCAAGGCCAAGCCCGTGATCGTGTTCGAGCCCGCCGGGCAGGCGTCCTAGTCCAACCCACGCGCTGGCGCGGTGTGTTGTCAGTTCACCTGGTGGCGACGGCAATAGCGATCGACACGAGTGCGAGGAGCGCGACGAGCGTGCCCGTGTTCGAGGCCCACTCCTGACGCCGTGCACGCGGCGTCCTGAACGCGGCGGGAACTCGTGGGCGCTGTCGGAAGCGTCGGGATTGCCCCTCGGAGAATGCGGTGAGGAGGAAGTCAGCCATCTCTGGGTGCACCGTCGCGGACTGGATCATGGTGGGGCGCCTGGAAAACACCCGCGGCGATTGCGAGGTGACGGCCAGCGTTGACGAACCCTCGGCCCTCTCCTTTTCGACGCCCGCAAAGGGAGTGATGAGAACGGCTCGGTGGTCCATGAAGACGGACAGCGCCGCCGAGCCGGAAAGGGCGGCGAGGCCCGCGAAGGAGAGCCACGGGTTGGTTTCGGGGCGGGCGGCGCTGATCGCTGCCAGGATGGCGAACAGGGTGACCCCCCAATCCTTTGCGGTGTTGAGCCACAGCAACTTCACGTCCGCAATCCTGATGCGTTCCGAGAACCCTTGATAGAGCGCGTACTCGCGGCCCTCGATCATCATGATGCCTGGTGACTGCGTCGTCACGTCATCGGTAGTGCTCATGCTCGTGCCTCCGTGGTCCCGCGTCCAATCGCGCGTAGACCCACAGCATAATTCCGGCGCACCTTGTGGTGTGGGATCGCGCCACGACACCCGGAATGAGCGGCTCATCAGGCATCGCGCTGTCTGGGAACGCGCCGCGATGAGGCAGAATGACCGAATGACCTTCGTGTGGCGTTCGCTCGCCGACGTGCCCGATGACCTTGGCCCCACCGTCGTGAGCGTTGGCAATTTCGATGGAGTACACAAGGGCCACCAGGCCGTCCTTGCCGAGTTGGTTGCGGCCGCGCGCGCTCGCGGGGCCAAGGCGGTTGCCGTCACCTTTGATCCGCACCCCAAGGCAGTTCACGCGCCGGAGCACCAGCCGGAGCTCATCACCGGCATCGACGATCGCATTGAGCGCATCGCCAAGACCGGTGTCGACGGCATCATGATCCAGCCCTATACGCTCGACTTTGCGATGGCCACCCCCGAGGAGTTCGTGCGCGACTACCTCGTTGGCGGGCTCGGTGCCATCGCCATCGCGGTGGGCAGCGATACCCGATTTGGCCGCGGAAACGCAGGCGACATCGTGACCCTGCGCGAACTGGGAGAGAAGCTCGGCATCGGCATCGACATCATCGGTGACGCGGCCGATGCTCACGCTGGGGCGCGGCGCTGGTCGTCGACCTGGGTGCGCGAGTTGCTCGATCAGGGCGACCTGCGCGCGGCTGCCGAGATCCTTGGCGCCCCACACCGGCTGCGCGGCATCGTGATTCACGGCGACAAGATCGGGCGCCAAATTGGCTTTCCCACCGCGAACCTCGACGTCTACGCAGGCTTCTTCCCTCGACACGGTGTCTACGCTGGCTGGCTCGAAGTCGTCGACGCCGGCGACAACGCGGAGGCCGCTGCCCTCGTGGGTGAGCGACTCCCCGCCGCAATCAGCCTGGGAATCAATTACACGGTCGGTACCGTTGGCTTGCGGGTTGAGGCGTATGTCCTCGATCGTGAGGGACTCAACCTCTACGGAGCGCGCGTCGCCCTCGACCTTGTGGAATGGCGCCGGCCGATGCTCGACTTCGGAGGCATCGACGGGCTTGTGGCCGCGCTGCACGAGGACGTGGCGTGGACGCGTGAGGTTCTTCGAGTGCCAGCGCCCTAGGCGGCACCCGCCGGAGCCATCGCTCCTGTATGCTTGGACGTCGCCGTGAAACGGCCGCGGATCCCAGTGCCCCGGAGAACAAGCCCGGGTGCGCCGCGCAACGATCTATAAGGAGAACCTGTGCCTCTCGAGCCAGACGTCAAGAAGTCCATCATGACCGAGTACGCCACCCACGAGGGTGACACCGGTTCGCCAGAGGTTCAGGTGGCGATGCTGACGCAGCGCATCCTCGACCTCACCGAGCACGGCAAGGTGCACAAGCACGACCACCACTCGCGCCGTGGACTGCTGCTTCTCGTTGGCAAGCGCCGTCGCCTCCTTGGTTACCTCCAGAAGGTCGACATCGAGCGTTACCGCGCACTGATAGAGCGCCTGGGCCTGCGTCGCTAGTCCTTCACAGGACCGACGCGCCAGACGGCGCTCGGGCCCGGTTGTTCGCCCCTCACGGGAGCTGAACAGCCGGGCCCTTTCACATTTCCAGAACCCCGCGGATCAGATGCGCGACGGCCGCGGGGTTTTCCCTCGCGATGAAGTGGCTCGCTCCCTCCACGATCGCCGTCCGGTAGCCCAATTCGGAAGCGAGCGACGCAGCCAGCCGGTGGCGCACGTCAGGCGAGAGTGCGCCCGTCGTGATGAGCGTGGGAGGTGCGTCTGGCGCGGGCGCGGCGGGCTCGAAGGTCTTGAACATCTCGAGGTCGCGTGCGACCGCCTCGTCGTCGAGGCGAGAATCGCGCCGCCACAGCGCGCCGTATAGCGCTGTGCCGAATGCCTCGACGCCCCCCGATGCGAGCGCGCCCGCGAGAGGGGGAAACAAGTCGGGCGCGAGCGATCCGGCGGCGGGCTCGTGGGCGATGAGAGCCGATGCGTCACTGCCGCGCGCTGCAAGCGCGAGAACGAGGGTGGCCCCTCCGCTGATGCCGAACACCACGGCGTCGCGAGTCAGGCTCTCGAGCCAGTCGGCCTCTCTGCCGAGGTCTCCGCACGACGGGCGTGCTGGCGCCGACACGTCGTCGTGAGGCATGAGGGCCACGACTTCGTCCCAGATCGAGGCGGTGGTGGCGGCCCCGTGGACGAGGACGATGCGAGTCATGGACACCACCGTAGGGGCGCCCGTGTGCGGTAAGGGGTAGGTGGGGCGCCGCGAAACACGGTGTTCACCCGTGAACCGAGGTCCGAAACAGCGAATTAACCCAAACTAGACAACGTGCGAAACACGGGACCTGCATCCTGGGTCCTATGTATACAGCGGACCATACAGAGCGAGACGGCGCGGCCAAGCCCGCGGCGGTCCGCGCATCGGCGCGCCTGTTGCGTGAGGAGGCCTATAGGGAACTGCGCCGTCTCGTGCTGATGGGGGAGTTTCACTACGGGATGCGGCTCAGCGAGGAGTCCGTTGCCGAGCGGTTGGGCGTCTCGCGCACACCCGCCCGCGAGGCGATGCTCAAGCTGCATGCGGATCGCCTGTTGAACCAATACGCCGACGGCGGCTTCTTTGTCGCAGAGCCAGATCTTCTCGATCTGCGGGACCTCTATGAGCTGCGCCTCGCTCTCGAGCTTCATGCGATCAACAGGGCGGAAAGCGACGGGGTCGAGCACGACTGCGCGGCGCTTGAAGCGATCAGAGAGAAGTGGCTCGCGATCAAGGAGGACGCGCCCGCCGCAGACGGGTCCTTCATCGAACTCGACGAGAGCTTCCATGTGTCGCTGTGCAGGGCGTCTGGAAACCACGCGATCGTCGAGACCCTCGAGACCGTCAACGCGCGCATCCGCCCGGTGCGCATGTACGACTTCCTGTCTATGGACAGGATCGTGCTCTCGATCGACGAGCACCTTGCGATCACGGATTCGGTGATCGCGAAGGAGTACCCCAAGGCCGCGCAACTCATGCGTGAGCACATCGGCGCGTCTC
>JAYTGI010000176.1:0-5451 GCA_043733605.1 Demequina sp.
ATCAACGGCAAGGGCGCACAGAGCGGCTTCACTCGCGACATGATCGTGGGCGTCGCGCACGCGGTGTCGATGGTGTCCGAAGTGGTGACGTTGTTGCCAGGGGACATCATCCTCACGGGGACGCCTGCAGGTGTGACCACTCTTCACCACGGCGACGTGGTCGAGATCGAGATAGAGGACATCGGCGTGCTCCGCAATCCCGTCGTGCGGCGCTAGCTCGTCAGCACATGACGGCGTCACGTAAGACTGTCGCCAAGAAAGTAGCCATGAGTAACGTACGCGTTCGCTTCTGCCCGTCGCCCACAGGCATGCCCCACGTGGGCATGGTCCGCACCGCGCTGTTCAACTGGGCGTACGCGCGCCACACGGGTGGCACTCTCGTGTTCCGCATCGAGGACACCGACGCGGAGCGCGACACTGAAGAGAGCTACCTCCAGCTTCTCGACGCGCTGCACTGGCTCGGTATCGACTACGACGAGGGCCCCGACATCGGCGGCCCCTACGCTCCGTACAGGCAAAGTGAGCGTCACGACCTGCACGCCGACGTGGTGCGCCAGCTCATTGCGGCGGACTACGCCTACGAGTCCTTCTCCACGCCGGCAGAGGTCGAGGCCCGGCACCTCGCCGCGGGGCGTGACCCCAAACTCGGTTACGACGGCTTCGACAGGGACTTGAGCGAGGAGGCCAAGGCGGCGTATCGCGCGGAGGGCCGCGAGCCGGTGATCCGCATGCGCATGCCGGATGAGGACATCACCGTCGACGACATGATCCGCGGAGAGGTGACGTTCCCCGCTGGCTCGGTACCCGACTACGTCATAGTGCGTGGAAATGGCATTCCTCTGTACACACTCGTCAACCCCGTGGACGATGCGCTACAAAAAATCACCCACGTGCTGCGCGGCGAGGATCTGCTCAGCTCGACGCCTCGGCAGATTGTCTTGTGGCGCGCCATGGTCGAGCTGGGCATCGCCGACGCCGAGCCGCGGTACGCACACATGCCGATGGTCTTGGGCGAGGGCACCAAGAAGCTCTCCAAGCGCGACCCCGAATCCAACCTGTTCCACCACCGCGACAGGGGCTTCCTGCCCGAGGGGCTACTGAACTACCTGTCGCTGCTCGGCTGGAGCATCGGCCCCGATCGCGACGTCTTTACCGTCAAGGAACTGGTGGCCGCCTTCGACATCGCGGACGTCAACCCCAACCCCGCGCGCTTTGACCTGAAGAAGGCGGAGGCCATCAATGCGGAGCACATGCGCATGCTTCCGCTGGGCGATTTCGCGGCGCGAGTGGTGCCCTTCCTGCACGCCGCAGGCCTAGTGTCCGGTCCCGAGGTGCGCGACCTCACCCCGCACGAGGAGGCGACGCTTGCTCTTGCCGCGCCCCTGGTCCAGACGCGCATGACACTTCTTGGCGAGGCGCCAGGGATGCTCGGTTTCCTCTTTGTCGCAGATGGCGCGCTCGTTGTCGAAGAGGCGGCACTGGCGAAGCTCCCTGAGAATGCGGCCGAGGTTCTCGACGCCGCGATCGGCGTGCTCGAAGGTCTCGAAGACTTCTCCGCCGACGCCCAGCAGGCCGCCCTCACCGCGGTACTGGTTGACCAGATGGGCATCAAGCCACGCTTCGCCTTCGGTCCCTTGCGCGTGGCGATCACGGGGCGCCTCGTGTCACCTCCCTTGTTTGAGTCGATGGACATCCTGGGGCAAGGCCACGCTCTGGTGCGGCTGCGCGCCTTGCGGTCCCGATTGGAGTAGAGAGCTCGAGAGCTGGACCGCCCGCCACCGGCACGCCCGCGTGACGCGGGTCACACCCGCGCTAGACTCTCATCGGTTTGTGCCGTCGAGGGGGACCGCAGCGGAGGGAAGTGCGCATGGTCCACTCGACGACCAGTGCCGTGCGTGCGTCACACCGCGGTAGCGCAAAGTCGGTTGTTGGGGTCCTCCTTGACATCGACGACACCCTTGTCGATACCCGAGGCGCCTTCCGACACGCGCTGGGAGTGGTCGCCGACGGCTACCTGCCCGCGGGCTACGACGTCGAGAAGATGACCTCCCACTGGCGCGCCGATGTTTCCGGTTGGTACCGCGCACACACCAGGGGCGAAATCACGCACAGGGAGCAGCGCAAGCGGCGCGCAAATGAACTTCACGAAGCCTTTGGCGGACCCACCCTCGATGAGCACGCATATGCGGCGTGGGACGACGTCTTTGAGGCTGGTTTCAAGGAGGGTTGGCGCGCCCACCCTGATGCCCACGAGCTTCTTGACACTCTCGATCGATGCGGAATTGAGTACGGGGCGGTCTCGAACGCAGAATCCGGCTACCAGGAGATGAAGCTGTCTCGTGTAGGTCTCAAGCGGGTGAGGATGCTCGTTGGCGTCGATCGCTTTGGCGTTGGCAAGCCTGATAGCCGCCTATTCCTCGAAGGCGCACGTCTTCTTGGACTCGACCCCGCGATGGTGGCCTATGTGGGTGACGAGAAGGATATTGATGCAGGCGCCGCAGTGGACGCTGGGCTCGCTCTAGGCATTTGGCTTGACAGGCCCGGCGGGCACCCTCAACCTGGAGACACGGCCGAAGGTGTGGTTCGAGTCGAGTCGCTTGCCGAGATTCCCGACGCGCTCCACCTCACCTGCTAAGAAAGTTTCGCCTCTCTACAACCTTTAAGGTCGCTCGCGTGTCTTACTCAATGAAGGCGACACAAAGGAGCAACCGATGAGCGCGTGGTCACAGGTCATGGAGACCTTGGTGCGTCAGCGTCGGCCCGCCCTTGTGGGTTACGCCTACCTCCTCACCGGTTCGCGAAGCGAAGCCGAAGACCTCGTGCAGGACGCGATTGTGCGCACGTTCGCACGGGGACGCGCAAAGACGTCGGTGCGAGAGGCTGAGGCGTACGTGAAGCGCGCCATCGCCAACGAGGCGGTCAACCGAGCCAGGCATGGATTGGTCGTGCGCCAGAACAGGGCCAAGCTCGCGCAGCCGGCGACGGTTCCCGGCCACGCGGCGCGTATCAACGCGAGAACCGACCTTGAGGCCGCGCTCGACACCCTCAGCCCGCGAGAGAGGGCAGTCACGGTTCTCAAGTACGTGGACGACCTCACGATCGCGTCGATCGGGGCGGTGTTGAAGCTCAACGAAGGAACTGTCAAGCGGTACCTCGCCAACGCGGCTGTGAAGCTCCGCGAGCGACTCGGAGACGATGCGGTGAACATCTCGGAACGACATACCGTTCCGGTTACTCTGACTGAAAGCAGGATCTAATGGACGTGTCAATGCAAATGCGCGAACTTGCAAACGCAGTGGGCGAAGACTTCGCACTGAACGCCCCCGATGACACCGCGAAGCTTGTGGGCAGGGCGCGCCGAGGTCGCATGGTGTGGAGCACTGGAGTGGGCGCTGCAGTAGTCGGTTCGGCTGCGAGCCTCGCTTTCGGTGGCCCCGCGCTCGCAAGTGCGCTTTCGTCGGGGCCGGCGCTCGCGCCTGCGGCAAGCGACTCGGCCACTCCGTCTGCCGACGTCTCCGAGTCGCCGTCAGCGGACGTCTCTGAGTCGCCGTCTCCCGAAGCGATCGTCCCGCTTCCGGGTGCCGAAGTGATCGATCTGACCGACGACTCCGCCGACGACTCCGCCGACGACGTCTCTTCTGACGACAGCTCCTCCGTCGACCACGAAGCCGTCGAAACCCACAGCGAAGACCCCGAGGACCACTCCTGATCTTCACCCCCAGCGGCCATTGAGCCGCTGCCCTTAGGACTCCACAGCGCGCGACCAACCCTCACCGCATCGGTCGCGCGCTGTGGTCTGCCTTCTGTCGGTTTCGATGCGCCGACGGTTTGGGACACGGCCGCGGCTCGGGTACAGTGGTTGATCGGTTCGCCGCTAACCATTGGGCTATGGTGTAACTGGCAGCACGACTGGTTCTGGTCCAGTTAGTTGAGGTTCGAATCCTTGTAGCCCAGCAGTGACAAAAGGCTCGCGCAAGCGGGCCTTTTGTCGTACTCAGGGTGTTTCATAGTGTCAAGGAGGCACCATGGGAACTATCAACAGGGAATGGCATGAGGCGCACCGCATGCCCAAGAGCCCGACCCGTGATCAGAGGGGTGAATGGCACTCGGCGCACGCCGACGAATGCGGTTGCCGTGCGCCCGGTGAGGCGGAGACCCTGCTCATCGAGGAGTATCGCGCCACGCGAGACACGTAGATTCGCGTAGTGGCCCCGCCATCGGCTACTCTTGGCGGGCGCGTTCGTCAGGACGCTACTAGGGCCCCGTCGTCTAGCGGCCTAGGACACCGCCCTCTCACGGCGGCGGCGCCGGTTCGAATCCGGTCGGGGCTACGATCTCAGCTTCCGCTCACGCGGGGGCTTTTTTCGTTTCTTGACCACGTTGTCGAATCTCCGCTTTGCGGTCACGATGGGTCTATGACGGAGAAGCCGTCGGGCCAAGAGAAGGGCATATCGTTCTCAACGAATACTTCGACTCAACCCTTGCCGCGGCGAGGGGCGGCGCCGCATGGGCGTGGGAGTCGATCTATCGGGACCTTGCGGGAGCAGTCGGCGGCTATCTTCGCGGCAGGAGAGCTCCCGATGCGGAGGACCTCGTTTCCGAAACGTTCCTGAGCGTTGCGAAGGACATCCACCGCTTCACGGGCAGCGAGGGCGATTTTCGTGCCTGGGTTTTTACCATCGCGCACCGTCGCATGCAGGACGCGTGGCGGGTTGAGGGCCGCCAGGTGCCGCTAGCTGATGGCGAGTACGCGAGCGTTGCCGCCGAGAATGAGTGGTTGGGAAACGTCGAGCACGAGGCAATGACGTCCATGTCGATGATCGAGGTGCACGTGCTGATCGATCACCTTACCGACTCACAACGCGACGTGTTGCTTTTGAGAGTGGTAGGCGACCTGTCCGTGGCCGAGACCGCGAAGGTGCTCCACACGTCCGAAGGTGCGGTGAGGGCACTCCAAAACAGGGCACTGCGAGATCTCAGAAAAGTTGTTGGTGATGACGCGTAACGAAAACGGATCCCACAGCGATGACGGAGGTGACATGAGAAACCAGAAGCGATTCGCAGAACGCGACGTCGATGCCGCAATCAACGGTCGTGCTCCTGCCGACCCTGAACTCGCGGCGGTACAACGCACACTCTCACTCATGAAGGAGAGACTCATCATGGAACCATCCCCCAAAAACGTTTCCTCACAGGCCGCCGCGTTTGCAGCCGCTGTGCCCTCGCCCGATGCTGCGCCCCAGGCGTTTGAGGGGTCCCCTTGGCGCCGCCGGGTGTCTGCCGTCGTTGCGGTGGCAGTAGTTTCTGCCTTTGGTGTCGCTGGCGCAGCGTCGGCAGACGAAGCCGCGCCAGGAGACACGCTCTACGGCGTCGACCATGCGCTCGAAACCGTCGGGATCCTCGACGGCGGCACGGGCGAGCGTCTCGACGAGGCTCAGAAATTGGTGAGCG
>JAYTGI010000177.1:0-1857 GCA_043733605.1 Demequina sp.
AGTCCCGCAGTGTCCTTTGCGGCCTTCTCGACGGCGGCGAGGTCGACACCCGTCGCCACCACGATCTGCTGATAATAGAAGTCGAGCGTGCGGCCCTCGGGAATCGTGATCGTGCGCAGTTCCCTGTTGTTGGGGTCCAAAAGCGCCTCAAGCGCGTACTTCGCCTTCATCTCTCGCTGGAGGAAGTAGTAGCCGGGCAGGATGGTTCCCGAGTCAGGATTGGCTTTCGCCGCTGCGAGGAACGCCTCGCGTGAAGCGACCACGCCCGCTTCGTACAGCGTGGTCGCGATAGTGGCTCCGATGTCGCCTGGCGCAATGATGACCTGGACGGTGCCCTGTCCGGCGTCCTTGTAATCCGCGACGACGTTCGTGTTCTTGACGAAGCTGTTCTTCACGAAGCTATTCGCGATCGAGCCCGCGACGGCTACAAGCACGAGGCTCACCGCGATCAACACCAGCGCCCACTTGCGCCTTATGGCGCGGCGCCGCTGACGCTGTAAGCGTCGCAAGTCGAGCGAGGTGGTGGTGGTCACCTCGGCTTCAAACAGGTCAGTCATGGTTCTCCTCGCGGGCCACTTTCATGGCCACTGTACCCAGATTCCCCCGCCGAGCCGCATCCAAAGCAGTGTCAAGGATCACCACAGCCGCAGCCTGGTCGATGCTCGACCGTTGGCTCTTGGCGTTTCGTCCCGCTTCGCGCATGTTGCGTGATGCCGACACAGTAGACATCCGTTCGTCCACCAAACGCACGGGGATTCCCGTGCGTTCCGCTATCGCCGCGGCAAACGCTCGCGCGTCGGCCGCCGAGGGTCCCTCGGCGCCGGACAAGTGCAACGGCAACCCCACAAATATTTCGACCGCGGCGCGCTCAGCTGCGAGGGCGGCAACGCTCGCGATCGCGGCCGCATCACGGGCAACTGTAGCCACAGGAAACGCCATGATGCCGTCCGGGTCGCACGCGGCAACGCCGACGCGCACGGTGCCCACGTCGATGCCCAACCGCACGCCCCTATCCACGGTGCATTCCCTTATGCATGCCGTGCCCTAGCCACGCGCCGCCACAAGATCCCTGACCGCGGCAACGGCGGCCGACATCGCTGCGACATTGGTGCCCCCACCCTGCGCCAGGTCCGGTTTGCCGCCACCGCCGCCTCCGAGCGCGGTGGACGCAGCCTTGACGAGGTCGCCTGCCCGCAGCCCTTGCGTACGCGCGGCTTCGTTTGTTGCCACCACCACGGAGGGCCTTGCGTCGATCGCGGCGACGAGCGCCACGACGGCGGGAGCCGATTCGCCGAGTCGAGCGCGCACATCCAGGGCAAGAACTCGCAGGTCATCGGCGGACGAGGCATCCGCGACGGTGGATGCCACCAGTCGCGTGCCACCGACAAGCTGTGCGGAGTCCGAAATGCTCGCAGCGGCTCCAAGGAGGGCCTGCTGGCGCAAACCGCTCAGTTCCTTCTCGGCCTGTGACAGTCTCTCAACCAGCCCACTGACGCGCGCTGTGAGGTCATGGGGCTGGGTCTTGAGCGACGAGGTGAGTTCGCTCACGATCGCACGCTCGGCCGCGAGGTGGCTGAAGGCATCGGCGCCAACGAGGGCCTCGATTCGACGAGCACCTGACCCGACAGAGCCCTCTGACGTGACCGTCAGCAGACCGATCTGCCCGGAATTTCCAACGTGCGTCCCTGCGCAGAGCTCACGCGAGAAGGGCCCGCCGATCTCGACAACGCGCACGCGGTCGCCGTACTTCTCACCAAACAGCGCCATCGCTCCCAAGGCCTTCGCCTCGTCAAGAGCCATGATGGTGGTCTCGACAGGCAACTCTTCGCGAATCGCCCTGTTCGCGATCTCTTCGAT
>JAYTGI010000178.1:0-1854 GCA_043733605.1 Demequina sp.
CCACTCAGGCCGGGTCGAGTTCATCCCACCACCCAACATCGATCCCACCCGGAGACCCAGACCAGGAGGACTCGCCGCCATCACCATCGACGAGTTTGCCGACCCCCGCAAAGTCGTTGACGCCCGCGATGCAGGCGATGGCGATGAAGGGGCTGATGTGGGCGCCGTGGGAGAGCCCTGCCCGCCCACTGACAACCCCTGCCCGCCCACTGACGACCCCTGCCCTCCCAATGACGACCACTGGCACGGCTCTGCGAGGGGGGAGGCTGCCTGACCCTGCTGGGCGCGGCCTCGCCGCGCTCCTCACACGACGCGCGGCAGCCACTGATCGATCGCGTCCCAGACCTGGGTCCGCACCGGATTCGCCGACAGCACCACGTCGTGCAGGGCCCCGTCGAACCTGCGGATCGTCACATCGGACCCCAGGTCCACCGCCCTTTGTGCGACAGCGACCACCTCGATGACCGTGTCGGCGCGCAGCATCTCGGGAGTCCATGTCGCCTGGATGACGCTGCGCTGCGAGAGCATGACCAACACGGGAATCGTGAGTCCCAGACCCTCGCTCACGCGCGCCTGACCATGGAAGATCGCACTGAGCCAACCGCGGCTCGCCCTGAACCCTAGGTCGGGCTTCCAGCGATCGTCGATGTCCCACTCGCCCTCGAACCGAGTGGAGGTGGCCCTGCTGTAGAAGCCCCAATCGAACTGCGGGTATTGCGTCAGCGGAAGCAGGCGCTTTCCCAGCTCAACCATCGGCTCAAGGAGTGCGCGCGCGGCCATGCCCATCTGGAACTCGAGCCACGGGGAATTGAGCAGGAGACCCACGGCCTCATCGGGATGCCGGGCAGCCCACAGGCTGAGGGTGAGCCCCCCGTCGAGTGCCCCATGAGCACGAGGGGGCGGTGTCTCTGTGCGCGCATCACGGCGAGAGCGGCGGCGATGTCCTCGTCGTAGGTGGCGAGATCGTCGACGTAGCCCGGGGTCTGGTTGGGGCGCAGAGACCTCCGGTACTTGCGCAGGTCGAGCGCATAGAACGTGGCGCCGCGCTCGGTCCAAAACTCGGCGAGTTCGCTCTGGAAAAAGTAGTCCGACGAGCCGTGCACGTAGAGCACGTCGAAGGAGGGGCGGCGCGACGGGCGGAGGCGCGTGAGCCAGCGGCGTGACGGGCGGAGGCGCGTGAGCCAGTTGCCCACCACCGGTCGATGGCGCACGAGCGTGGCACATACCTCGCCCTCTGCGTCGGGCAGCAGCGTGAGTTCGGTCGCCTCGAAGCCGCGACCGAGCGCGTCTTCGCTCCACTGCGCGTTCCCGTTCACAAGAGCGACGTCGCTCACCGGCCCTCTTTCCCGGTCTCCTTGCCATTGTGCTCGCGTGTCCGCCGCATCGCCGCACGTAAACTGGCAATCGTGACTATTCGCATTGCTTCGATTGGCGACAGCTTTACCGAGGGCATGAACGACTTCCTGCCCGATGGCACCGAGATCGGCTGGGCCGACAGGGTCGCCGTGGGCCTCGCCGCCGCCCACCTCGACCAAGAGGTTTGGTACGCCAACTTCGCCATCCGCGGCCGCAAGATCGCGTCGATTGTCACTGAGCAGCTCGATGCGGCGCTCGCGCTCGAGCCTCCGCCAACGCACCTCACATTCAACGGCGCAGGCAACGACATGCTTCGCCCCGGATTCTCCGACGAACGCATGATCTCCCTCACCTCAAGGGTTCTCGATCGCTGTGCCGCCAAAGGGGTCTACGTGGTGATCGTGACCGGCGCCGATCCCTCCGACAATCTGCCAGCGGCGAAGCGTATGCGCCGGCTGGGGACTCGCCTCACGCACATCGTCGAGGACCTCATTGACG
>JAYTGI010000179.1:0-1851 GCA_043733605.1 Demequina sp.
TTGCGCAAGGCGGCCGATCGTGGCGCCTCCGTGGCCATCGTCCTTAATCGCGTGACTCCCGACGTCGCCGCTCAAGTGCGCAGGGAATTGGTTTCTCGCCTCGCCCAGGAAAAGCTCGAGGGCCTGCCGCTCTTCGTGATCCCGGAGGATGCCACGGTCGACATCCCCAGAGACGTCGTTCGTGGCTTGGGGCGCTGGCTCGATACCGTGGCGGCCGCATCGGCAAACACCATCGTGGAGCGCACCCTGCACGGCGGAATCGCGGCGATGAAGGAATGGCTCGAACAACTCGCCGAGCACATGGATGACCAAGCGGCGGCCGCAAAGGATGTGCGGTCGGAGGTGCGCAGGTGCGCGGCCCAGGCCGAGGTCGAGGCGGGCGATGACTGGTATCGCGCGATTGGCGAGGGCCCTGTCGACGCGCGGTGGCGTCAAGCCACCGCCGAAAAGGGCCCCCTGTTCCGGCTCAGCAATTCGGCGTGGGTCAAGAGGCGCAGCGCGCGCGAGGAGAGGGACGCGGCGCTGGAAGTGATCAGGGCCGACCTGATCGCCGCGGTCGAGGCGTCCCTGTCCCACGCGGCAGCGACCGCAACGTCCAAGATGATGAAGTCGCTTGGCAAGGTCGAGGGCGGTGTCGGGCCTTGGCTTGCCAAGCAGCGGGATCCCAGGGATGCGCGGATAGTGCGCGAACGTAGGGCGGCCGACGCCGCTCGCACGTGGCTGGATACTTGCGCGTCGCTCGCGCTCGAGATTTCGGGCGCCGACGACGGTAGGGCCGTCGTGGGCGATGCGGGGCTTGGCCTCACGTTGGCATCGGCCGCCGTCGGCGTCGACAAGGCCGCTGGCGCGCTGGCCGTGCTCACTCGCGAAACCGGAACCGAGGCGATGGACAAGGCGAGGGAGCAGCTGTCCGCCGCGAGGCGCTACGTCATCAGCAAGGAGGCGCTCGACATGATGAAGCCGACCGACATCGTGTCGCTGAGCCCAGAGGCCTCGTCCAAGGTGCGCTTGCGCCGGGCGGAGTTGAGAGCACTCCTGTGAGCCCCACATTCAATGAAGTGCCTCCTCGCACGGAGACATCCCGTCTCAAGGAGAGGGTCCAGCGGCTGCGCGCCTCAATGGAGTGGGCGTCGGAAGCGATCGATCCCGCGGTGCGCGACGAGGTTTCGCGCACGATCGAACGGTGCGATCAACGGCTCGAGTTGGGAGTGGACCACACGATCGTCGCCCTCGCGGGTGGCACCGGTTCGGGTAAGTCGAGCCTGTTCAATGCGATCGTCGGCACCGAATTCTCGGTTCCAGGAGTGGCGCGGCCGACGACCTCAGCCGTCGTGTCCGCCTCGTGGGGACCCGCCCACGCCCTTCTCGATTGGCTTGGAGTCGACGTGCCGCGCAGGCTCGACCTGGGGCCCTCCTTTGACATGGACGGCGTCGTCTTGCTTGATCTGCCGGATCACGACTCGATCAATGAGGAGAACCACGCCACTGTCGACCGCGTGGTGCCGCTTGCTGACCTGATCGTGTGGGTGGTAGACCCGCAGAAGTATGCGGATCATGCACTCCACTCCGCGTATCTCAAGGTCGCGTCTGATCACGGGCAACCGTCGCTGATTGTGCTCAATCACGTGGACAGGCTCAGCGACGAAGACGCGGTGGCTGTGGCGCGTGACCTTGCCAAACTTGTCCGGGCAGAGGGCATCGCTGATTCTCCCGTGATGCTGACGAGTGCGCGGACGGGTCGAGGGATTGCCGCACTGCGTGCGGAGATCGCGGGTGCGGCGGCAACCCGCTCGGTGGCTGCGGAGGCGGTCAGATCCGACTTGGTGTCCGCAGGGCGATCGCTCGAGGGCG
>JAYTGI010000180.1:0-1849 GCA_043733605.1 Demequina sp.
CTGGTGCCGGCGTGGTTCCCGTGGGATACGAAATTTCCCAGGGCGACGTGGTGGTCGCCTTGGGCACAAGGCTGACCGCGGGTCACATCGCGGCCGTCGCGGCGTGTGGCGCGGCATCCATGATGGTGCGGCCGGCGCCGCGGGTCGTCATCATTGCAGTAGGCAGCGAACTCCAAGCCCACGGCAGGTCGCGCGAGGAGGCTGTCGCGTCGGCAGAGCCCGTCGCCGATGCGACGGGTCCCATGCTTTCGGTATTGTTTGGCGCCGCAGGAGCCAGGGTGGTGCGTGTCACGACCGTGCCTGACGACGCGCCCGCTCTCAGGTCAGCCATTGACGATGCGGCTCTCCAGGCAGACCTTGTCATTACGGTGGGCGGACTGTCGACCGAGTGGAGCGACATCGTCGGGCCGGTGCTCTCGCACGCTTTTGGCGTCGAGGTTCGCATGGTGAGACTGAGCCCAGGCTCTCGCCATGGATTGGGAACCATCGGGCCAGGAGATGGCCGGCCCGTGGTGCTTCTCGCGCTGCCAGGCCACCCCATCGACGCTGCGGCGGCTTTCGCGTCCTATGTCGCCGACGCGGTGGCTGAGCTCAGAGGGGTTTCTGTGGCAAGGATCCCTTCGATTGCAGCGGAGGCGTGGCACTCACCTTTTGGCTTCGCCCAGGTTGTCGCAATCGCCAGACGCGAGGGCTCGGACGCCGTGCTCGTGGCCCCCGTCGGCGACCCGGCGGCGCCCACGCTGCGCGACTTGGCGGCTTCGGATGGGCTTTGCCTTGTCCCCGAGTCAGCCACCGAGGTATGTGTGGGTGACTCGGTCGATGTGCTGTGGTGGCCTCGATGAGATGGCCCGTGCCCGAGCTGGAGCGAGAAGGGGTGCGGCTGCGCCTCTTGAAGATGAGGGATGAGGCCGAATGGATTGCCTTGCGCAACCGCAATCGGGAATGGTTGCGTCCATGGGAGGCGACGGCGCCGCCAGGCACGGCTGATGCCCCTGTCAGTTTCAGGACCTTTATCCGCAAGGAAAACTCGATGTGGAGGTCGCGGCGGAGCTTTCCGATGGTGATCGAAAAGGGCGGGCGACTGGTGGGCAGGGTCACTCTGGGACGCATTGAATGGGGAGCTGAGCGCGGCGGTTCGTTGGGCTACTGGGTGTCACAAGATCAGGCTGGCCTTGGCATCGCGCCCACCGCCGTCGTGTTGATGTGCGAGTACGCATTTGGTCAGGGACTGCACCGTATCGAGGTGGCAATTCGTCCGGAGAACGCGGCGTCGCTGACGGTCGCCCGCAAACTTGACTTGCGCGAAGAGGGCATGAGGCTGTCCTACCTCTACATCGACGGCGCCTGGCGGGATCACCGGATCTTTGCCGCGACGTCGGGGGAACGCAGGTCCGGGCAGTGGTGGACGGGCGTTTACGACGCGGTCTCCGGCTGACACGCCGCGCAGCGTCCCGTTCGCGTGGCCGAGGCGGCCGTACCGTCATCTCATGCCACCCGCAGGACTCCTCGCGATCATCGCCGTTGGGCTTGCTCTCGCATATGTGATGCCTCAGCGCATCAGGGAGCGATCCGACTACGCGTTAGTGCGTACGGAGGACCGCTATTCGGCCGAGATGCGGGTGGTGAGGGCATCGGCGGCGCGCGTCGCTCCCAAAGACGCATCGAGCGCATCGACCGAGGTGCCACTGCTTGTCACAGGCGCCGCGAGGGCCAAGGTGAGCGCCTTGGGAGATCAGCACATGTCGCGGCCGCAAGGTCCGCTCGACAAAGCCGCCACTCACGCTCAACGCGAAAGCTTGCACTTGAGACAAGATCGCCAGGGCTCGATGGCGCAGCGCGCAGTTCAGGC
>JAYTGI010000181.1:0-5422 GCA_043733605.1 Demequina sp.
CTTCAGACGCGTGCGTCGAGCGCCCAACATCTTCCGCTGATCGTGCCGTTTTCCTTGGGCGAGTGGGCTCGCGTGGTGGACATCCGGCGTCTCCCAGACGGTCTCGCGCTTGAGGCCAGACAGTTCCTCACCCGAGCCTTGGCCCTGCATCCCTCGTCCAGGCGGCAACTTGGCGAGAGCCTGTTGGCCAGGATCACCCCGTTTGTGTCTCCGCTGCCGCCGCACGGAACACACCCGGAGACATTCCTTACGGCCGTGCTCGCGGTCCGCCGCGATCGCGAGTACGCGCTTGAAGTACAACGGCTACAGGCCGACGCCGCCCAGGCGCTAGCGGTGCACCACTTGCCGCACGGCGTGCCGGATGTAGCGAACTAGGTGTTGCGTCTCCTGAGGTTGTTGACGTCGGGGCGGTGAGGGAGGGGTAGGCCCGCGGGCGGGATGGAAGTGCGACTGCATCCGCCTGTTGAAAGGACTTACCCTTCTGCACCAAGCTAAGGCCCCGTTGTGCTGAGGGTGGTGGTCTGATCAGGCGGCGTTGTCCCAGGGAGATTGGTCCCCAGCAGCGTCCACTCTCGACTGGTCCAGATCAGAGTTCTCTCCGGCGCCGCATGTTCCCCCGTGGTTCGGGACAGAGCTTTCCCAGGTGTCGTGGCGGGGAGGGTCCGTGCCATCGGTGCAGTCGGTGCAGTCGGTGCCGTCGGTGTCTTCGATGGTGATGGCGGCCAGTCCCACGGGTCGGGGGCGTCGGGTGGGGTCGATCGTGGATGGTGGGATGAAGTCGACGTGGCCCGCGCGGGCCAGAATTTCCCAGCCTTGACGGTGAACATCATGGTGACACAGGGTGCAGAGCATCACCCCGTTGGCCAGGTCGGTGCGACCGCCGGTTTCCCACCAGCGAATGTGGCGCGCATCCCGGAGCGGTCGGTTACGTGACGGCCCAACGCGTGACGACACAGCTCGAACAGGGCATCGGCACGCATTTGTCCCACGGTGCGTTGGTCACGTTCAGTGGGGTCTTGGCCGCGGAGGGCAAGGGGCATCGGCAACGGGTCATTGCACCACCAAGCCGACACTCACCACATGAGACGCAACAACTAGCCCTGCGTAGAGCGCGGCCGCGCCGGTCGCTACTAACGGTGGCAATTAGTACCGGTAGTGCTCGGCCTTGAAGGGGCCCTCAACCGGGACGCCGAGGTAGTCGGCCTGGCTGGGTGAGAGTTCCGTCAGGCGCACTCCCAATGCGTCGAGGTGCAGCCGAGCGACCTTCTCATCGAGCCGCTTGGGCAGGCGATGCACGCCAAGGGGGTAGGCGTCGAGGTTGACCCACAGTTCGATCTGCGCAAGCACCTGGTTGGCGAAGGACGTCGACATGACAAAGCTGGGGTGACCCGTGGCGTTGCCCAAGTTCATGAGCCTGCCCTCGCTCAGCACGATAATCGAGTGGCCGTCGGGGAAGGTCCACTCGTCGACCTGCGGCTTGACGGGCTGGTTCTTGGCGCCGGAGCGGGCCAGACCTGCCATGTCGATCTCGTTGTCGAAGTGGCCCACGTTGGCCACGATCGCCTTGTCTTTCATGGCCGCCATGTGCTCGATGCGGATGATGCCCTTGTTGCCCGTTGTCGTGATGAAGAAATCGGCGCGCGACACGTAGTCCTCGACGCGCGTCACCTCAAAGCCGTCCATCGCAGCCTGCAGCGCGCAAATCGGGTCGACCTCTGACACCACGACGCGCGCCCCCTGTCCGCGCAACGCCTCCGCCGCTCCCTTGCCCACGTCGCCATACCCGCACACGAACGCGATCTTGCCGCCCATGAGAACGTCGGTGGCCCTGTTGAGGCCGTCGGGCAGTGAGTGGCGGATGCCGTACTTGTTGTCGAACTTCGACTTGGTGACCGAGTCGTTCACATTGATGGCTGGGAAGAGCAGTTCTCCGCGCGCGTGCATCTGGTCGAGGCGGTGGACGCCCGTGGTGGTCTCTTCGCTCACGCCGACGATTCCGGCGGCCATGCGCGTGAAGCGCGTGGGATCGGAGGCAAGGGAGCGGCGCAGCACTGCGCGCAGGCCCTCGACCTCGGCGTTGTATACGGGGTCTTCCTCTTCGAGAGGCGCTGGCACTGCGCCAGCCTTCTCCGCCTTGACTCCCTCGTGGACAAGCAGCGTCGCGTCGCCGCCGTCGTCCAGGATGATTGTGGGGCCGTCGAAGCCCTCCCACCTGAGGATCCTGTCCGTGTAGTCCCAGTAGTCCGAGATGGTCTCGCCCTTGGTCGCGAAGACCGGCACTCCCGCGGGGGCCGAGTAGGTGCCTGGGCCCACGACGATCGCGGCGGCGGCCTCGTCCTGCGTCGAGAAGATGTTGCACGATGCCCAGCGAACATCCGCCCCGAGCGCCGTGAGCGTCTCGATCAGGACCGCCGTCTGCACGGTCATGTGTAGCGATCCCGCGATGCGAGCACCCTTGAGAGGCTGCGCCTCGCCAAACTCCGCGCGCAGCGCCATGAGGCCGGGCATCTCCACCTCTGCGAGACGAATCTGGGTGCGTCCGGACTCCGCGAGGGCCAGGTTGGCGACAACGTGCTCAGTCATGTGAAACTCCTAGGGCTCATAAGGCAGGGACGGCCCAGGCGACAAGCGCCTTGGCGCCGCTCTGGGCGATGCGAAATGACAGCGGCGACTGGTCCGGCGCCAAGAGCGTGATATCTACCATCGGCTCCGCGCCCTCGGTGATCGTCTGGGTGGAACCGACCGAGACCACGGCGCCCCCTGGATGCACACGCACCGGCGGAACCTGTGCCACAGAGTAGTTCAGTGCGAAAACACGAGTTGAGGTGATCGTGGCAACCATGGGGTCACCCGATAGGGGCGCGGCAGGCCACACCTGGCCGTGGCGCTCCCCTGGCAACAGAGCGAAACGCATGAACAGTCCGGCATCCATCGGCGGCGGATCGCTCCGTTTTTTCAGTTCCCAGCCGAGGGCACTCACTGAGAGCGCGCCGACGAACAGAAGCCCCAAGATCAGCACGTCAGCTTTCCTCCGCGCGGCGAACGTCAGTTTCCAAGTAGATGAGCCTCGCGGCCGGCACCGCTGCGCGGATCCGCTCTTCGGCGGCGTCGACGAGGTCGGCCACCTCTAACGCGGAGAGCTCCGGTGCGACCGCGACCTTTCCAGCGACAAGCACGTCCTCCGGCCCAAGGTGCATGGTGCGCAGGTGCACGATGTCCGGCAGCCCGGAGCCCGCGAGCGCCTCGCGAATTGCAACCACATCCTCGGGAGTGGCCGACTCCCCCATCAGCATTGACTTGGTCTCGCGCCCGAGAACCACGGCGATGATGCACAGCAACGCGCCGATAAGCGCAGTGCCGACAGCGTCCCAGATTCCGTTGTGGGTAATCAGCGTGAGCGTCACACCGAACAGGGCGAACACCAGGCCGAGCAACGCGCCAAGGTCCTCGAGCAGGATCACCGGCAATTCTGGGGAGCGGGACCTGCGCACGAACGCAGGCCACGAGGCATTGCCGCGCACCTTGTTTGACTCGATGATGGCGGTACGGAACGAGAAACCTTCGAGACCCATGGCCACCACGAGTACGACCACGGGAACCCAGTGCCACGACTCGATCGGCTCGGGGTGTTGAAATTTGTTCCACGCCTCGTACAACGCAAAGAGCCCACCCAGCGAGAACAACACCACGGCCACGAGGAACGCGTAGTAGTAGCGCGCCCTCGAATACCCGAAGGGATGCTCCTCGGTGGCCTCGCGCTTGGCGCGCTTGCCGCCAATGAGCAATAGGACCTGGTTTCCTGAGTCCGCCACCGAGTGGATGGCCTCGGCAAGCATCGACGACGCGCCCGTGAGGCCAAACGCGATGAACTTGGTCAGCCCGATGCCGAGGTTTGCGCTCAGCGCGGCGACGATCGCCTTGTTGCCGCCCTCCTTGGACACTCAGCCCGCCCTGATCGCAGTGAGCACCGCGTCGCGGATGCGTTCCATCACGGCAACACTCGCAGCCTCAACGTTGAGCCGCAGCAGCGGTTCCGTGTTGGAAGCGCGCACGTTGAACCACCAGCGCTCACCATCGGCTACCCAGTGAGTGAACGTCAGCCCGTCAAGATCATCAATCTCGACATCATCGCCAGCAAATCCCTCGCGCACCCTGGAGAGCGCCTCTGGAACAGACGCGACGCGCGAGTTGATTTCGCCCGAAGCCGCGTACGGGTCGTGCGCGTCGAGAAGCTGCGACAGCGGGCGGTCGCTTTCCCCTAGTGCGGCGAGCACATGCATCGCGGCGAGCATTCCCGAGTCGGCAAAGTAGAAGTCGCGGAAGTAGAAGTGCGCCGAGTGCTCGCCTCCGAAGACCGCGTTGACCTCCGCCATCTGCGCCTTGATGTTCGAGTGGCCCACCTTGGAACGGACCGGCTCTGCGCCCGCGGCCGCGAGCTGCTCGGGCACGGCACGCGATGAGATGAGGTTGTAGATCACCCTGGCCGTGCGCCCAGCGGCAGCCTCCCTGGCGGTTTCGCGCAGGCCGACGAGACACGTGATGGCCGAGGCCCGCACGATGTGGCCCTTCTCGTCGACCGCGAAGCACCTGTCGGCGTCGCCGTCAAAGGCGAGGCCGATGTCGGCGCCGTGCTCGAGGACGGCGGCCTGCAGGTCGCGCAGGTTCTTCTCGTCAAGCGGGTTTGCCTCGTGGTTGGGGAAGCTTCCGTCCAGTTCGAAGTACAGCGGGATGATTTCGAGGGGGAGTTGGGGGAGGCCCGCGGCAGTACCCAAGACCGCGGGAACCGTGTAGCCGCCCATCGCGTTCGCGGCGTCGACCACGACCTTGAGCGGGCGCCCGTTGCCCAACGGGACGAGCGTCCGGAGGAATTCCGCGTACTCGACGAGCATGTCGCGCTCGGTCACCGCTCCCGCCTTGTGGGCCACCTCAAAGGGCTCGACAAGGTATCGTGACGCGAGCGAGCGCACCTCGGCGAGACCCGAGTTCTCGCCCACGGCGCGGGCGCGAGAGCGGCACATCTTCATGCCGTTGTACTCGGCGGGGTTGTGGCTCGCGGTGATCATCATACCTGGCAGATTGAGCATGCCCGAAGCGAAATACAGGCCGTCCGTCGAGCAAAGTCCCACGTGGATGACGCTCACCCCGCGGGCCGACAAACCGGAGGCGACGGCCGCGGCGAGTCCAGGCGAGCTGTCGCGCATGTCATGGCCGACGACCACAGTGTGTTCTGAGTCGGGCAACACGATCGCGTCCGCAAAAGCGGCTCCAATCGCGATGGCAACGTCGTGGGTGAGGTCCTCACCGACCACTCCGCGAACGTCGTAGGACTTGATGAGGCCACTGAGATCGGGGTAGGTCATTGCCCAAGCGTACCGAGGCCCGGCACGAACTCGGGCACCGCATTCCTTCGAAGACTCGTACC
>JAYTGI010000182.1:0-5395 GCA_043733605.1 Demequina sp.
CCAGTGGGTCATGTCGGATTGCCAGCAGCCGTTGGGTGCGGGGGATTCGAACCGTGTCCATGATGAGCGGGGCCGTTTGTGGGGTTGGGGTGTGACGGCGCCGTTGGCTTTGAGGATCCGCCAGATTGTTGATATTGACGGTGGGTTCGGATACTCACGCGCCAGACGGTCATGGATGGACTCTGCACCGGCGTCCAGGCCGTCTTGTTGCAAGGCGGTGCGCAACTCCAACACTCTTGTCCGTAGCGTGGGTGGTGTGGCGTGGGGTGAGGATCTAGGGGCCCTGGATTGGGGGTCCAGGGCGCCCAGGCCGCCCGCGCGGTAGCGGGCCAGGAGGGTGTGAATCCAACGCCTGGAAACCTTGAATCTGGTTGCGGCCTCGGTGACGGACATTGCGCCCTCGATGACTGCCAGAACGATGACGTGGTTTCGCTCGACGTTTCCCATGTCCCATCGTCAAGGGGTGTGAACGATGTCGCGACACATGTGTGAACTAAGTCGTGACATCAGACACTGTCACCCCGACAAAGAGAGTGAGCAGACGAAGAAGGCCGGCCCTCGGGCCGGCCTTCTTCGTTCTGCGAGCGAACGAGGAGGGGTTGATCGGAGCGCCGCAGGCGCGGAGGGAACACCCCGACGCCGCCGCGAACCGGTTCTATTCGAGCCGGTATGCTTGTGCCCACAACAAAGCCATGACGGGACGACAATGACCGACGACGACGTCGACAACCGAGTGGTTCGGGGGAGCCGCAACGAAGAGACGCGCCAACGCAACCTTGCGCTGATGCTTTCGAGCGTCCACAGCCGCGGCTCGTTGTCCCGCGCTGAACTCACGCGACTCTCTGGTCTCAACCGGTCGACAGTCGGCTTCCTCGTAGGCGAACTAGTCGAACTTGGCCTCGTCCTTGAGACGGAGCCTGCCGCCGAACGGCGCGTGGGCAGGCCCAGTCCTGTTGTCGTTCCCAATCCCGATGTGGTCGCCATTGCGATCAATCCGGATGTCACGGGCCTCACCGCTGGGGTAGTTGGTCTCGGGGGCGCAGTGCGTTTGCGCGAGGTGATCCTGACTCCGGAGATCATGACGCCGGAGGACGCCGTGCTGCTGACGAGGGACTTTGTGTTGCGCGTTGCCGATGAGCTTCCCGATACGACGCGGGTCGCAGGCATAGGCGTTGCCGTTCCCGGACTCGTGGATGAGCGCACCAACGCGATCGACGTCGCTCCCCACCTTGGGTGGCAAAACGAGGCCCTTGCGTCGATGATCGAAGAGGAACTCGCGCTACCCACCTGGCTGTCGAACGACTCGACGCTGGGAGTCATCGCGGAGGCTCACTACGGTGCCGGCGTCGGCTGCGACAACGTGATGTACCTCAATGGCTCCACGTCTGGGCTCGGAGGGGGAGTGATCTCCGAGGGCCGGCTCATGCGCGGGGCCCACGGCTTCGGCATCGAGCTGGGCCACATCCTTCTGGACCGCGACGGCGCCCTGTGTCCGTGCGGTCGCACCGGTTGCCTCGAGACCGTCGTCAACGTCCGCCGCATCTGGAGCGCCGCGGGGCGCGGGGCCATCGGGCTCGACGAGTTGGACGCTTTGTACGCGAGTGCCCCAGGTGCCGAGGTCGAGGCCGAACTCGACATTCAGGCCGATGCATTGGCGGAGGGTATCGCATCACTCGTATGCGTCTTCGGATCGGAGCGCGTGATCCTTGGGGGGCATGTGGGAGCGCTGCTGGATGCGCGAGGTGATCGAATCCGTTCTGGGGTAGCGAGACAGGCGTACGGGCCTCTCGGCCGTGACCTCACCATTGTTCGCAACGGACTGCGTGAACGCGTGGTGCACATCGGCGCCGCTGAACTCGCGTTTAGCACGCTCCTGAACGATCCCGCGCATGCCCCCCTGTTCGACATCGCGGGACTTCGCGCTGGCGTCCCGCGGTAGGTGCTCCCAGGTGAAGAGCGCCTAGGTGAAGAGCGCCTAGTTGAAGAGCGCCTAGAGCGTCGCTGCGACGAGTTGCGCGATCTGGACGGCGTTGAGGGCCGCGCCCTTGCGCAGGTTGTCGCCGCTAATGAACAGGGCGAGTCCCCTGCCATCGGGAACGCCAAGGTCTTGACGGATGCGCCCCACGAGGCTCACGTCGCCGCCAGCGGCCTTCAGGGGCGTTGGTACCTCGTCCACCTTGACGCCGGGCGCCCCGTCGAGCAGAGCGTAGGCACGCGCGGGCGTGATCGGCGTGGCGAACTCGGCGTTGATCGACAGCGAGTGGCCGGTGAACACAGGGACGCGGACGCAGGTGCCCGAAACCAGCAGGTGGGGTAGGCCGAGGATCTTGCGGGACTCTTCGAGCAGCTTTCGCTCCTCGCCCGTCTCGTTTGAGCCATCGTCGATCACGTTGCCCGCCATCGGGATGACGTTGAAGGCGATCGGCTCGACGTACATGACGGGCGCGGGGATCGTCACCGCTGATCCGCCGTGGACCAACTTGGTCGCCTCGGGCGACACGGCCCTAATCTGACTATCGAGCTCTCGTACTCCGGCGAGCCCTGAGCCGGAAACGGCTTGATACGTCGACACGATGAGCCGCGTGAGGCCCGCCTCCGCGTGCAGCACCTTGAGGACGGGCATGGCCGCCATCGTGGTGCAGTTGGGGTTGGCGACGATGCCCTTGGGGATCGACGCCAGGGCGTCCGGGTTGACCTCACTCACGACGAGAGGGACGTCAGGGTCCATGCGCCAGGCGGACGAATTGTCGATGACGATGGCGCCTGCAGCGGCAAATGCGGGGGCGTACTCGATAGACGGCCCGCCGCCGGCCGAGAACAGCGCAATATCGATTCCCGCGTAGTCGCCGCTGGCGATGTCCTCGACGGTGACGTCGCGGCCGAGGTGCAAAAGCGTGGTGCCTGCCGACCTGGCAGAGGCGAAGAAGCGCACGTTCGCGTCGGGGAAGCGCTCGCCGACGAGCGTGCGCATGACGGCGCCCACCTGACCGGTGGCGCCAACGACGGCAATGGTGAGGTCGCTCATCGTCCACTACCTCCGTAGACGACGGCCTCTCCCTGGGTGGAATCGAGGCCAAAGGCGGTGTGCACGGCACGTACCGCCGCGTCGAGGCTGTCGACGCGCGTCACCACGGAGATGCGGATGTCCGAGGTTGAGATCATCTCGATGTTGACCCCTGCGTCGCGAAGGGCCGCGAAGAATTTGGCGCTCACACCGGACGATGACCGCATGCCTGCGCCGATGAGTGAGACCTTGCCGATCGCATCGTCAGACACCAATTCGGTGTAACCGATGAGGGCGTGGTCGGCCTCGATCGCGGCACGCGCCTCGGCGACCGACGCCATGGGCAGCGTGAACGAGATGTCAGTGACGCCGGTGGCTACGGCGGAAACGTTCTGGACAATCATGTCGATGTTGACGTCGGCACGCGCAACGGCCTCGAACAGACGCGCGGCGGATCCGGGCACGTCGGGAATGCCGATGACCATAATTTTGGCCTCGGAGCGGTCGTGTGCCACACCGGCAATGATCGGATCTTCCATGGTGTCTCCTTCAGTCTCGCCCACAACCCGCGTGCCCTCAAGTCCCGAAAAGGACGAGCGGACGTGGAGTGGCACGTTGAAGCGGCGGGCGTATTCGACGCAGCGGGGCATCAGGACCCTTGCTCCCGACGCGGCCATGTCCAGCATTTCCTCGTACGTAATGCGATCAAGCTTGCGGGCGGTCGCGACGATGCGCGGGTCGGCCGAGAACACGCCGTCGACATCGGTGTAAATCTCGCACACGTCGGCATTGAGGGCGGCGGCTAGGGCGACGGCGGTGGTGTCCGAACCGCCGCGACCGAGGGTCTGGATGTCCTGGCTCTCTTGGTTGTAGCCCTGGAAGCCGGCGACAATCGCGACCTCGCCAGCGTCAATCGTGGCCCGCAGACGACCGGGCTCGACGTCAATGATGCGTGCGCGCCCGTAGGCGCCCGAGGTAATGACGCCCGCTTGGGGGCCGGTGAAGGACTGCGCGCCAACGCCAAGGTCGCGCACGGCCATCGCCAGGAGCGACATCGCGATGCGCTCGCCCGCGGTCAGCAGAATGTCCATCTCGCGCGGGTGCTCAAAGCCCGAAACGGCCCTCGACAACTCGATCAGGTCGTCGGTCGTGTCTCCCATGGCCGACACGGCGACGACGACCTGGTTGCCTGCACGGTGGGTCTCCACGATGCGACGCGCGACGCGCTTGATCGCGTCGGCATCGGCAACGGAGGAGCCGCCGTACTTTTGCACCACGAGAGACATGCTGAAACTCCGCAAACATGAGGGGGGCGTGCGACTTTGCCACACGTCGCAATATTCTAGAGGCACAGGGCGTGCCCTCCTATTTGGCGTGGTCGAGGGAGCCGAGACGGGCCCGCATGCCCCGGACGTGCCGCCCGCCGGGGGCGGGCGCTAGGCGGGCGCTAGGGTCGAGCCATGGTGTCTACTCGCGGGGCCGAACGATGAGAGGGTTGCCCGAGGCGGTCATTGACTCGGGGAGGGTCAGGGGTCTGTGGCGCCTCCATCGCAGTGCGGGTGGTTCGGTCAGCAGGCACGCGGTCTTTCTCGGGATACCGTTCGCGGCGCCGCCGGTGGGCGACGCGCGCTTCGACGCACCGCGACCGGTCGCTTTCTGGCGGGGCGAGCGTGACTGCTTCGCCCACGGTGCGACGCCGCAACGGCGCTCACCGTGGAACCCGGCGCGCACCCCCGAGCCGTCGATCTCCGGCCCGGCGACGCTTAACGTCAACATCACGACCCCGCACCCAGACGCAGCCGCGCGCTTGCCGGTCCTGGTGTGGATCCACGGAGGCGGCTTTATCGCAGGCTCCCCCGCGAGCCCTTGGTACGGGGGCCAGGCGTTTGCTCGCGACGGTGTGGTCACCGTGGCGATCTCCTACCGCCTGGGCTTCGAGGGCTTTGGGTGGATTCCCGACGCGGTGAACAACCGCGGCGTGCTCGATTGGCTCGCGGCTCTCGAGTGGGTGCAACGCAACGTCGAGGCGTTCGGTGGCGACCCGTCGCGAGTGACCATCGCCGGACAGAGCGCAGGAGGCGCGGCCGTGATGCGGCTGCTGACGATGCCCTCCGCTCAGCACCTGTTCCGCTCGGTGCTCGCGATCTCGCCGGTCGATGCGTCGGCGACCGTAGATGAGGGACGCACAGCATCGGAGCGCATCGCGGCGGCGGTGGGCGTTTCGCTGGGCAGGGCCTCGCTGGGCAGGGCCTCGCTCGAGGCGGTCGACACGCTCGCACTGTACGAGGCAAGGGAAGCCGCTTTCGCTCCCGTTGACGACGTGCTCACGGACATGGTGGTGCGCGAGGCCCAACCGATCCTGCTTGGACCAGTCGTTGACGGGGACGTATG
>JAYTGI010000183.1:0-5386 GCA_043733605.1 Demequina sp.
CCACATCCGTCACCGATCCTGTGAAACCACGCCGAAGCGGAGGTTTTCACATGAGGCAACGTATAGGGCTACGCGGAGGTTTCTCATGAGTCAACGCGGGCTCCGAATACTCGACCCGGTTGCAAGTACGCTGGTGAGCGCTCTCCCGCCCGGCATCGGCCCGGCTTGGGAGTCCCCTGAAAGAGACCGCCCGCACCACCCCGCACCACCCCTCTTGGAGGACTCGATGCAGTACGGACACTTTGACGACGCGGCCCGCGAGTACGTCATCACTCGCCCCGACACCCCGCGCTCATGGTCCAACTACCTGGGCTCGCGCCTCTACGGCGGCATCATCACGCAGGGCGCCGGCGGGTATTCGTTCTACAAGTCGGGCGGCACCGGCCGCGTGCTTCGCTTTCGATTCAATGGCGTGCCTCAAGACGAGCCGGGCCGGTTCCTCTATATGCGCGACGATGCCGATGGCGACTTTTGGTCCGTCTCTTGGCAGCCGGTGGGCAAGCCGTTGCGTGGCCGGGATGGGGACGACGTCGACGCGAAGGGCCGCCCCACCCAAGCATCGTCCGTGCGCCACGGCCTTGGCTACTCCGTGTTTGACTCCGAGTACCGCGGCATCCACTCCGAGGCCACATTCTTTATCCCGCAGGGCCAGGCCTTCGAGTATTGGTCCGTGAAGGTCACAAACACGACCGACAAGCCGCGCAACATTTCGCTCTTCTCCTACGCGGAGCTGTCCAACGAATGGAACTACCGCCAGGACCTGGAGAACCTTCAGTACTCCCAGTACGTCGTGGTGTGTCGCATGAAGGACGGGATGCTGCACCGCCTGAACTCGACGCGCGAGCGCACGAGCGAGTTGTGGTTTGGCATGGCGGGGGCCGACGTTGCGGGCTTCGACACCGACCGCGACGCCTTCTTGGGCACGTACCGCACGCAATCCGCGCCCGTCGCTGTGGAGCGCGGGACCTGCTCCGGCACCGAGACGACCGGCGACAACGCGTGCGCGACCATCCAGGCGGAACTGCCGCTCGCCCCCGGCGAGACGCGCCAGATCATTTACATGATGGGCGTTGGCGCGCCCGATGCCGTGTGGGAGGATGCCGATGGCGTCGCCGTACGCCCTGGCAGGGAGATCATGGCCGAGTTTGGCACTCCCGACGCGGTCGAGCGCGAGCTTGCGGAGATCCGCGCGGAGTGGCGCGAGTACCTGGCGCCCCTCCAGGTGGCGACGCCCGACGAGCAGATGAACTCGATGATCAACGTCTGGCACGCGTACCAGACGCACATGACGTTCAACTGGTCGCGCGGGGTGTCCCTGATTGAGGCGGGCGACCGCGACGGGCTGGGCTATCGCGACACCGTGCAGGACATGCTCGCCGTGATCCACGCAATCCCTGACGCGGTCCGCGAGCGCCTCAACCTGATCCTTACGGGCCAGACCGAAGAGGGTGGCGCGATGCCGCTTATCAAGCCGCTCACGCATCGGCCGGGCTTTGAGAAGACGCCGACGCTTGAGCAGTACCGCTCCGACGACCCGCTGTGGCTTCCCATCACGGTGGCGAACTTTGTGTACGAGACGGGCGACGTGGCGTACCTCGACACGGTTTTGCCGTACGCGGACCACGGCGAGGCGACGGTGTTTGAGCACCTCAAGCAGGCCATCCAGTTCTCCTTGGCGCACCTCGGAAACAACGGACTTGTGCAGGGCCTGCAGGCGGACTGGAATGACTGTATTCAGTTTGGCACCACGGGCGAATCGATGTTCTCCACGTTCCTGATGGCGAACGGCTGCCGCGTGGTCGCGGAGCTTGCTGAACAGACCGGCCGCTCCGAGGATGCCGCGTGGGCCAGGGGCGTTTTGGACGGGCTCGAGCCGGTGTTGGAGAATGCGTGGGATGGCGAGTGGTACATCCGCGGCATCTCCGCGACGGGCGCCAAGCTCGGCTCCGAGGCCCTCGACGAAGGCAAGATCTACCTGGAGCCCAACGTGTGGGCGGCCATCTCGGGCACCGTTCCCGAGGCGCGCGCCATCGGCGCAATGGACTCGGTGCGCAACCGGTTGTCGACCGAGCACGGCGTGGCGCTGTGCGCCCCCGCGCACACCAAAGAGGTCCCCGGCGTCGGCCTGTCGCTGCTGGTGTTCCCGCCAGGCCACAAGGAAAACGGCGGCATCTTCTGCCACGCGAACTCGTGGACCATCGTGGCCGAGGGCATCCTTGGCCGTGGCGACCGTGCCTACGAGTACTACCGCGGCTTCTTGCCCGCCAAGTACAACGACCAGGCAGAGCTCCACCAGGTCGAGCCGTACGTGTACTGCCAGTTCACGCACGGCCCCGAGTCGCCGCGCTTTGGCCAGGCCCGCAACCCGTGGCTGACGGGGACTGCGTCGTGGTCGTATGTGGGCGTGACCCAGTACATCCTGGGAATCCGGCCCGAGCTCGACGGGCTGCGCATCGACCCCTGCCTACCCGAGGGCTGGGACGGATTCCAGGTCACCCGCCGGTTCCGCGGCATGACCGTCACCATCAACGTGGTCAACGTTGATGGGCTTGCGACAGGGGTCTCTTCCGTGACGATCGATGAGGTCGAGGTCGCATCGGCTGACGATGCTCGCCGCGGCGCCTTGGTGCCTGTTGAGGCACTGACCGACGGTGCCGTGCTCACGGTGACGATGGGTTAAGCCCAGCCGTCCGCAGGAGACCGATTGAATTCTCCGCACTTCACCGACTAGAAGTTCCGCAAGTGACGGACTAGAGTTGTCGCATGAGACGGATTCGCGAGCAACCATGAACTACCGTCCGCGGGTTGTTGACCAAGAACTTCGCGAACGCCTGACCTTCGCCGGAGCAGTCGTCATCGAGGGACCGAAGGCCTGCGGCAAGACGGAAACTGCCATGCAGTTCTGTGCGAGTTCGGTTGCATTCGACATCGATCCAGCGAGTCGCGACAGTGTCGCGATCGATCCACGCTTGCCTCTCACCGGAGCCACCCCTCGCCTTCTCGACGAATGGCAACTCGCGCCCGCGGTGTGGAACGGAGTGCGGCGTGAGGTGGATGCACGCCAAGAGCCTGGGCAATTCATCCTCACCGGCTCCGCCACTCCACACGATGACATCACGCGGCACTCCGGCGCCGGCCGGATCTCACACCTGCGCATGCGGCCGATGTCACTCCTTGAGTCCGGCGCGAGCGACGGTACAGTCTCAATCGCGGCCCTCCTCCGCGGCGAGGAAGTTCGTGCGCCCAGGTCGTCCCTTGAGTTCGCCGATGTCGTCGACCAACTATGTCGAGGTGGCTGGCCCGGCTTCCAAGCGCACATGGGCAAAGCGTCGCTCCGGCTCGTCGCGGACTACGTCGACGACATCTGTCGCACTGACATCCACACTGTGGACGGTATACGGCGCGACCCAGTGCGGGTCCGTGCCGTCTTCACTGCCCTGGCACGACACGTGTCATCGGATCTCAAGTACACGACGCTAGCCCGTGACGCTGCCCCGCACACTGGTTCACGCGCCGCACCCGATGTGGACTCGGTATCCGCGTATGTCTCAGCACTCGAACGCCTCCTTATCGCGGAACCTTTACCCGCGTGGGCCCCCCACTTGCGGTCACGGACTCGCGTGCGCACTTCCCCCAAGTTTCACTTCGTCGACCCCTCACTCGCGGTCGCCGCTTTGGGCGCCAACCCTGAGGCGCTCGTCAAGGACCTCAACACCACCGGCCTGCTGTTCGAGTCGCTCGTGGTCAGAGACCTCCGCGTCTACAGCCAGCCATTAGGCGGCGGCGTCCAGCATTATCGAGACGAGTCGGGGCTTGAAGTGGACGCGATTGTTTCTACGAGCGATTCCACGTGGATGGCCGTGGAGGTCAAACTCAGCTCTTCGTCTGAGGTGCTCGATGCGGCCGCAGCGCAACTCCTCAAGTTCGCCGATCGGGTCGACACAGCAAGGTGCGGGAAGCCAGCAGCGCTTGTGGTCATCACCGCGTCGGGCTACGCATATCGCCGTCCCGATGGCGTGACCGTAGTGCCGATCGGCGTGCTGGGCCCATAGGGACCCGCCGCGGCGCATTGGTGCCTGTTGAGGCGCTGACCGACGGTGCAGTGCTCACGGTGACGATGGGTTAGGCGCGTCCGGGTCAGTCGCCCAACCCGACTCGGCGTCGGGCTCGAGATCTCACACGAGCCCGCGGCCCCGCGCTGGCGGGGCCATCGACGCTCCTTCCGTCCACGAATTACCCCAGCGCCGCCGCGAAGTCGCGCACGCGCCGCGCCATCAACGCGGCCGCCTCGCGGTCGTAGTCCTCGTAACCGTCGAACCCAAACAGATGCGTGCCGCCCGGGTACACGAACTGCTCGCACGCCCCCGCGGGCGCGAGGTCGGCGAGCGCGTCAACCACCGAAGCGTCCACCCACGGGTCCGCCTCGGCCCAGTGGATCTGCGACTTGAGCGCGCCGGGCCAGGCCTCGATACCGAGCATCGCTGGCGGCAGGCACGCGTGCATCAGCACCACTCCGAGCGCCCCTGGCCGCATGAACGCCAAGGCCTGCGCCGACGCGGCACCGAGCGAGAATCCCATGTAGACCACGTCGAGAGGCAAATTCTCAACCGCTTCCGCGCCGCGCCGCGAAAGTTCGGGGATGCCGATCGCGTCGCGCTTCGCAATGCCGTCGGCAAGGTTGTCGAACACCTCGCCGTCGTATAGGTCGGGCGTGGTGACGTCGTGGCCGTCGCCGCGGAGCACTGCTGCGAAGTCGAGCACGTGTTGCGTGAGGCCCAGCCCCGAGTGGAACAGAACAATGTGAGTCAAGATGAACCTTCCGGATGAGTAGGTAACCTCAGGCTACGGCGTACGTTTGACACCGTACTGTCACCGTTTAGAGACTTCTTTGATGAACCGCAACGGACGCTTGTTTGCCATCGCAGAAGAGTTGCTCGGCGGGGGGTACCAGATGCTTCCGCAATCCCACCTCAGCCCTCTACCCCTCATCACAGGCGAGGCTGCGGCCGTTGTCATCGCGCTGGTCTCGATCGGCCCCCCATTCCCAACTTCACCCACCGCGTCTTGGCATGCAGAAGCACCTCACAGAGATCGGGGTCAGGTGTCGCCGCACCTGCGGGCGTGCTTCTTGCAAAAGCGAGCAAGAGCGAGAGCGCTCGTGTGATACCGCGCGCGGCCGGTCCACATTTCCACGCGCGTGCCTGGCACTCGGGCCGACGCCCACCTCGTGGCAAAACCCGCCGCGCCCACGATCGACGTCGCAGGTGAGCTGGCGAGTCCCACCGGGAACACGAGCACTCCAGCGGGCGTCAGAAAACTACCGGCCAGGCCCACCCGTCGGACGCGGCAACATCCCCTCGATCAACGACCAATGAACATCCGAGAG
>JAYTGI010000184.1:0-1833 GCA_043733605.1 Demequina sp.
TCGACTCAACCCCGCCCGACGCCAACGCGCCGCACCGCGCGTCATCAAACGCAAGATGCCCAAGTGGCACGTCAAACGCGCTCACCACGCAGCCTGGCCCCAACCGCAGCACCCACCCGACTACCGCGTCGCAAATGCTAACTGAACGGTATTGGGTCTAGCCCACCGCTGCAGTGTGATACCCAGCTGGCAGCACGCGCAGCCGCAGATCCTCCTCGCAAGCACATCGATCGGTGCCCAGGTTCCACGATAGGCCCGCGCCTTGGCCTTGGCGAGGATGTCCCGAGTTCCGTGGAACTTCGGTGGCGGCCCGGTAGGTATCAGGCCACGTTCACTTCTTCATCTTGACACGTCGCACCGACAGGCTGTGCGACCTCGCGTTCGAGCGCGGCGCGTAGGGCGGGTAGGTGTAGGTGACCGTTGACGCGGCGGAACTGCTTACCGGCCTCGATCATGCCAGCGGCGCACCAGCGCAGCGCCATCTGCCCGTCGCGCCACCGCTTGACGTTCTTGGAATGTTCACGACAAATCCCGATCATCGACTCAATTGCGTTGGTACTGCGCAGAGTTCGAGCCAAAGTGGGTGGCACGCCCAGCCGCAACACGGTCAACGTCTCGGACAAGCCTTCACGCAGGCTGGCCGCCGCACCGGGATGGGTCCTGTCCAGCTCGCGGGCCAAAGCCTCCAACTGCGCCCCGGCTTCCAGGGCGGAGCGGGCCTGGTAGGCGGTGCGCATCCGGGCCTCAGCCTGGGACCGAAGCCGCTGCGGCAGCTTGTCTTTGACGTTGCGGATCTTGTGCAGCTGACACCGAGCGAGCACGGGATGGTCGAAGACGTCCAGGACCGCCCGACGCAGCGCCTTGGACCCGTCCAGGACCGCGAGGATGGGTTTGGTGACGTCCAGGCCCCGCTCACGCAGCCCGACGATCAGGTCGGTGACCAGGGTCGCGTTCTCGGTCGAGCCCTCGACCAGCGCCAGCGGGTGCTTGGTCCCGTCGATACCGATCCCGAGCGCGACGATGCAGCAGTGCTCGGCGAAGTGCACGCCGACGACCATGAACGCCACCAGGTCCAGGTCCGACAAGTCCGCGGCGAGCAGGTCGGCCAGCGCATGCTCGGTCATCGCCACAAACTTGCGGGAGACCGCCGACCTGCTGGTCGCCGTTGCCGCCTGGCTGACCTGCTCGCCGACCGGCTCAAGGCCCGCGCCGTAGCGGCGCGTCGAAAGCCCGCCCAGCATGCGTTCCATCGCCATCTTCCCAAGCACCTCGGTGCCGGAGAAAAGCTCATAAGACGGCACAGCCACCTCGCCGCTACCGTCCAAGGACCGGACCCGCGGACGGCTCACGCCCACCCGGCGCCCGCCCAAGGTGACTGTGCCGGGCTCACGTCCGTGTCGCACCGCCGAGCGTCCGGGGTTGTGTTTGCTTCGCGGCCCGCACACCTCGGTCACATCGGCCTCCATCAGGGCGGCCATCACCTGCAGGCCGGCGCCGACCGCCAGGGCCAGCAGGCCTTCGCGCATATCGGCGGCGATCTCGTCCATCGACACGCTCACCGAAGCCGGCACTGCCAGCTCGAGCGCGTCGGTCGTCTTGGCGTCCTTGATCTGGTACTTCTTGGTCACGGTGGTCCCCTTCTTGAGCGGCGTTGTGGTGATGCCCAACACCTATCGCAAGATCGGTGTCAGGCGGGGGACCGCCACCTCAAGTTCCACGAGATCCGGGACAACCTCGCCGGAGACGTCGCATGAGTGACCAGTTCGGGACTTCCTTCTACTCGCTCCTTGGCGTGTCGTCCCGGGCGTCCAGCAAGGAGATTCCGGCGGCCTA
>JAYTGI010000185.1:0-5385 GCA_043733605.1 Demequina sp.
CTCGATCGTGGCAGGCAGGTTGATGATGACCTTGCGGTCGGGGGTGGGCTTCCACACGTCGAGCACCGCGTTGCACACGCGTGCCGCATATTCGAGCTCGGTGCCCGTGTACGACTCGGGGCTGTACTCGTAGAACACCTTGGTGTCGGGGATGAACTCCTCGAACTTCTGGCACAGCATCGCGCCGTGCGTCGCCATGTCGAGCACCTCATCGTCGGTCGCCCTGAACACCACGTCTCGCTGCAGAATCGACGTCGAGTTGTACAGGTGCACGATCGCGTTCGGGGCGCCGCTCAGCGACTCGTACGTGCGTTCGATCAGGTGCTCGCGCGCCTGGGTCAGCACCTGGATCGTGACGTCGGCCGGAATCTTGTCTTGCTCTATTAGCGCGCGCACGAAGTCAAAGTCTGTCTGGCTCGCGCTCGGGAAGCCGACCTCGATCTCTTTGTAGCCCATCCTCACGAGCAGCTCGAAGAGGCGCATCTTGCGCTCGGGGTTCATGGGCTCGATCAGGGCCTGGTTGCCGTCGCGCAAGTCGACGGCGCACCAACGGGGAGCCTTGTTGATGCGCTTGGTTGGCCAGGTGCGGTCGGGCAGGTCCACAGTGAATTGCTCGTGGAACGGGCGGTACTTGTGGATGGGCATCTTCGATGCCGTTTGCTCGCCGCCGGTGTAGTAGTCGCTCATGTCTGCTCGTGTCCTTCTCTTGCTGGTGCCTTCGTCTTGGGAAGCCGGCACACGAACCACCGCGACGAGGATTCGGCCTGATTAGGCCTCGTCGCGGCAACCAAGAAGGAGCGAGAGTGCACGCATATCCACACCCTAGCCGATGCCCACCGTCAGTCGGCAAGCCCCAAAGACACGTCCAAGCGTGAAATTCCGCCCGTTCGATCGAAGATCGCCGACGAGTCGGCCCGCCCAAGGCTCAGCCTGTCAACGCGGTCGTTTTCTTCGCCACGGGTGACGACGATCCCTGGCGTGCCTCCACGGCGAAGCACCACAGGGACCTGACACAGCGTGAAGCCCATCGTTCCCGTGTCGAGCGCAAGGCTCCCGGTCCCGCCGTCCAGGCCGATGTAGGTCAACGTTGAGGGCGCGTCAAGGAACTCCTCGACACGCACGATTCGAGGCTCGAAACGGATCGCTCCGTTCGCGATGACCACGCCCATCTCGCTCGCTCGCGTGATGAGGTCCTCCTTGACCTGGCCCGTCATCCCTGGCTGCTGCACGCCCGAGAAGCTTGGGGTGTGCGAGTACGGATCGGTGGGCACCGCGCCGTACTCGGCGGGCGACTTATGCACGCCGATGCCTTCGCGGATCTGCGAGTAATGACGATCAAGGCGCTCGATCACAGCGGCGTCGACCCCCGACTCAAGCGCGCTCAGCCGCACCTCGCCTACCGCGAGCAAGAGCTTGGACACCATGTGCCAGTAGATCGAGCCAAGGCCCTCGTACTTGTAGAACGTCCCCGAGCGACCCGTGAAGGAGGCGTGGGAGAACACGGCCTCGTAGAGGTCGACGATCCGCGCATGCTCTCCGGCATCCAGTGCACGTCCATCGCCCTCGCCGAGCGCGGCCAGCGCCTCTTCGAGGTAGCTCGCGTTGCGGAATTCGGCGTTGAAGTGCACGCCTCCGTCGACATCGCTCGCGACGATGCGGGTGTCGCCACGCTCAAGCATCGCCGTGAGGAGTTCAGAGCTCGCCACGTCGTCGGCGGACAGAATGTTCTTCTCGAGAAAGTGCGGCAGTTCGTGATCGGGATACAGGATGTAGCTGTTTTGGTCTGCGCGGTAAAGCTCGCTCCCGCGCAGCGCGTCGAGAAGGTCCGCGACCTCGTCGGCCTCGAGCAGGCCGCAACTGAGCACGGCCACCTGACCCTCGAGCATCTCGTTGAGGTGCCTGACCGCGATCCCGTCGTTCGATACCAGCATGATGTTGTACGAGTGATACAGGCCGTCGTCGCGGCGATTAGTGACGATGGTGTTGTCGGCGTGTCGGAGCGCGCCCTCGATGAAGGCGCGGATTTCCGACATCGCGACAGTCGCCCCGGTCCCTGCCCCGGCCCCTGCCCCTGCCCCGCGAGACGCCGAGTCGTAGGCACTGGCGCGGTACGCAGTTCCCGCCGCGCCGAGGCGATCGAGCAGCGCCTTGCGGTCACGGTCAGAGACGGCGCCCTTCGCCAGGTCGGCGTGGTCGTCAAAAGCCTTCGCGACCGCTCGCACAAACTCAGCAACGGAAGCAGAGATCTCGACCTCGTCGAGACCGGACGCGGCACATTGCTCGTCCAGGAAGTTCAGGTACCTACGCACGTAGTACAGGGTCACCATCGACACGCCATTGCCGACGAGCGCGTTGTTCGCGTCGTTCCACTCGGGGCGCTGCGTGTTCATCCAGATGCCACCGCCTGGAACGAAGTTCGACAGCTTTGACAGCACCACAATGAGCAGCTTCTCGGTGAGGTTGGCCCGCAAAAGATCGCCGTCGGCGCCGAGCACGGCCTTGCCATCCGAGCCGATGCGGGCGGCGCGCTCCAGAGCGGCGGCGTTGACACCCTCGTCAAAGTCGATCGTGTCCCTGGGGTCGCGCAAGAGGTCCTCGTACGGCCGGATCCGGTAGGGAACGTCGGCAAACGTGAACACCTTGCGCGTCAGCAGCGGGGTGAGGCTACCGGGGCGGTAGCGATCGGCGACCTCAAGCAAGCGCAACAGGTAGATCACCTGGTGGTCGCCCCAGTAGCCGATGTTCGCCCAGTCATCCTCGACGTCCAGGAGCTCCCACTCGTAGCCCTCGCGAAGCACGCGATACGGGTTGTAGCCGTCAACCGTCGACGAGTCTGCGAACTTGAAGAGCATGGCCTCGACAAAGTCGGGATACGACAGCGCGAGCGCCTCCCAGTTTTGGAAGATGTCTCGCCAATTGCCCTGGTAATTCAGCATCGGCTGGCCCTGGGCGTCCTTCAGACGAATCGAGAACGAGTTCCATGGCCTGCTCGGGTCGCCGTGGCGCCTGCTGAAGGACAGCGGTAGGTACTCCGCGGCGAGACGCTCGAGGTCGATATCCCCGACGGCGGCGACCCGCTCGATCAGGCCATCGCGCGACAGCGACGCGGGAAGTGCATCAAGGAAGGCAGCGTGGCGGGCGCCAACAGGCGCGTTGGTCTTGGAGAGGTAGGCGCGCAGATCGTCGCTCGAGACCACGTAGCCGTGGTCGGGGACGCCGCCACGCATCGCGTTGAAGAGCGTATTGGCAAAGTGACGCCAGACGCTCGGCTCGTCTGCGGTGGACTGCAAGCCGTCTGTCTCGCCCACAATGCGCACCAAGTTGGCGGTGCCGCGCGCAACGTCGTCCAGGACGCGGGCCCTGATTCCCTGCGTGGCGACGTCCCGCATGAGGGCGCGCACGCGCGATGCGTCCAGTTCGACGTCCGCCACGAGAAGCCAGTCGGCCGACTTACCCGCCGCAAGCGCGAGCGACCCAGAGATCAGATACGCGCCACGGCGTCCACGAATGTCCGTCTCGGCCGTGACCTTCGCCCCGCTGCGGAAGGCGTCAATTTGGATTTCCGAGAGTAGCACCGTGGCCGAAACAAGACCATTGGCGGATGCGAGGCCCGTGGTCCATGCCACGTTGACCCTCAGCGCCTCGCTGGGTTCCGCCGTATCCACAGGGATCGAGCTGAGTCGGTACAACGCGAGGTCAGTGTCCTCGGCGGTCTCGGTGCGCTTGTAGCCGTCGACGAGCGTGCTGAACTCCAGCTGGAATCGGCGGCTGATTCCGGAGGGCAGCACGTTGCGGATGCCGTCGAGGACCTCGACGGAGAGCGCGGTGCCGGAGGTGTTGAGTATCTCTGATCGGCGCACGAAGCCGTAAGCGTCGCTGTTGGACCACGAATAGCGAAACACTAGGCCGAGGTCTTGGTTTGTCTCTTCGAACATCACACGGTTGCCGTACACGCTCTTGTAAAGCGCGCGTTCGACGCGGTACAGGCCCTGTTGGCGAGTCGAAAAGGGCTCCCACAGCATTGTCTGATCATCGCGAACGACGCGCACGAGGCTCACCGACCCCGTGGTCTCGGACGAATCGTGAATGCGGTCGTCGGTGTAGTAAGGGAAGAGTGCGTTGTCGGGGTCCCTGCGACCTGCCGTCAGTCCCCCTGTGCTGGACAGGAACATCCAATGGTCGGAGTCGCTCACCACACTCATGAAGAACGGACCCATGCGGTCGTAGTGGCCGATGCGATAGAACCTCTCGCCCGCAACGTCCACCAGGCCGCCTTCAACGCCGCTGCCGTCAACGCCACTGCCCTCAACGCCGCTGTCGTACGCGCCCGCCTCTTCAGAAGTGGCCACGAATCCGTCCGTCACTGCACGCCTCCATCGGGGAAATTGGTTACGCCCGTGTACGGATCATGACACCGTGAGAGCGCGATCACAAATCCCTGCGCAACCGGTTCGACGTGCGCTGCCTAGAACCCCATGCGCCCCAACTGCTTGGGGTCGCGCTGCCATTCCTTGGCGATCTTGACGTGGAGGTCCAGATACACCTTGCGGCCAAGCAGCCGCTCGATTCCCGCACGCGCCTCGGCCCCCACAGCCTTTAGGCGCTCGCCGCCATGGCCGATGATGATGCCCTTTTGGCTGTCTCGCTCGACGTAGAGCTGGGCGCGGATGATAAGCAACGGCCTGCGCGGATCGTCGTCATCTTGGAGGCGCTCCTCCATCTCCTCGACGATGACGGCGATCGAGTGCGGAAGCTCGTCGTGAACCCCCTCGAGCGCTGCTTCGCGGATGAGCTCAGCGATCATGACGTCCGCTGGTTCGTCGGTGACCTCGCCAGTGGGATACAACGCCGCACCAGTGGGCAGGTGCTTGATGAGCACGTCCGTCAGCACGTCCACCTGGATGCCCTCGACGGAGCTCACGGGAACGAGGTCAATAAAGTCGCCAAGCTCGCTGACCTTCATCAGGTGCTCCGCCACGCGATCGCGAGATACCTTGTCCACCTTGGTCACGATCGCGACAACGGGTGCCTTCGCTTGCGCCAGTTCGCGCGCAATCCACGCGTCCCCTGGGCCGATCTTCTCGTCGGCTGGAAGGCAGAAACCGATCACGTCTACCTCGGCAAACGTCTCGCGCACCACGTCATTGAGCCGTTCGCCCAGCAGGGTGCGAGGCCGGTGAAGCCCCGGGGTGTCGACAATGATCAGTTGAGCATCGTCCCTGCTAATGATCCCGCGGATCGCCCGACGCGTGGTCTGAGGGCGCGACGACATGATCGCCACCTTCTCCCCCACCAGCGCGTTCATCAGGGTCGACTTCCCCACGTTTGGCCGGCCAACGAACGCCGCAAATCCCGAACGGTGCTCAGTCATCATCGCCCGCCTTC
>JAYTGI010000186.1:0-1831 GCA_043733605.1 Demequina sp.
CGTTCAGGGTGGGTCTTCACCCGCTCCTTGATCGGCGTCACGCCAGTGTTCGGCATGCCGAACAATTTAGCACCGTGGCCCCAGGCAAGAAAGCACCGCGCCCCACCAGTGCGAAGACACCGGGTGAGCGCGGCGCTCTGAGAATGCTAGGCGTTAGCGGGTTCGACGGTTCGAGCCACTGCTCGCGGAGAACGACGCCGCACTGGAATAGCCGGTACCCGATCGGGCTGCGCGAGTGGTGCTCGACCGCTGATCCGACGTGCGACCAGCGGTGGTCCGGGCCGCGGCGGGACGACCAGCGCCCGCGCGATCCGGTGCGGGGCGACCGGACGAGGCGTGGTCTCCTGCCGCACGATGCTGTCCGTGCTCACCTTCAGGGCGAGAATGGCGCTCCTGGCCAGGGCGACCCTGGCCGGGGCGACCCTGGCCACGGCGCTGGCCCTGGCCTTGGCCCTGGCCCTGGCGCGGACTGGCTCCACGACGCGGGCCCTGACCCGAGGGGCGAATCGCGACCTCTGCGGGACGGACATACGCGGCGACCTCGCCCACGAGGTTCGTCACCTGAGAAGAGTCAGCGCTGACGGCCTGCGGGCGCACCTGAATGTTGGCGCGGCGCAAAAGCTGATCCGTCTCGCGACGCTGCTCAGGCAGAACCACGGTGACGACGTCTCCAGAGGAGCCTGCACGGGCGGTACGGCCCGAACGGTGCAGATACGCCTTGTGCTCGGCGGGCGGGTCAACGTGAACAACGAGCTCGACGTCGTCGACGTGCACTCCACGCGCGGCGACGTCTGTCGCCACGAGCACACGGTGCGAATCGCCCTGGAACAGGGCGAGGTTGCGGTCGCGCTGGCCCTGAGAAAGGTTGCCGTGAAGGTCAACGGACGGAATTCCCGCCTCATTGAGCTGCTTGGCAAGCTTCTTGGCCTGGTGCTTGGTGCGCATGAACAGGATGCGTCGGCCCGTGCCCGACGCGAGGGCCAAAACCACCTGACGCTTGGCGTCGACGCCATTGACGTGGAACACGTGGTGCGTCATCGCCTCGACGTGGCTGTCCTCGTTGTCGACCGAGTGGGTGATCGGGTTGGTTAAGAACTGGCGCACAAGCTTGTCGACGCCGTTGTCAAGCGTGGCGGAGAACAGCATCCGCTGTCCGCGCACTGGCGTGGCGGTCATGATGCGCGTGACACCTGGAAGGAAGCCGAGGTCGGCCATGTGGTCGGCCTCGTCAAGCACGGTGATCTCGACGGCATCGAGCGAGACGTGACGCTGCTTCATGAGGTCCTCGAGGCGGCCGGGGCAGGCCACGACGATGTCGACGCCCCTGCGCAGGGCGCCCTCCTGGCGCTGCTGGCTCACTCCGCCGAAGATCGTGGCGGTCGTGAGCCCGTAGGCCTTGGCGAGCGGCGCGATGACCGCGTCGATTTGGGTTGCGAGTTCACGCGTCGGCGCCAACACGAGGGCACGGGGGTGACCGGGGCGGGACTTGCCGCCGCTGCGACCGAGGCGCGCGACCATCGGCAACGCGAACGCGAGCGTCTTGCCCGAGCCCGTCTTGCCGCGGCCAAGCACGTCGCGACCAGCGAGGGTGTCCGGAAGGGTGTCTTCCTGGATGGGGAACGACTTGGTCTTGCCTTCGCGTTCTAGCACGTCGGTAAGTTGAGTGGGGACGCCGAGTTCGGCGAAAGAGCTAGTCAAGAGGATGGTGCCTTTCAGGCATGGTGCCGGACGCGCATGCACGCATCACCGTGACTGTCACGGCACCGGCATTGGTGGCGAATCGCGAAGGTGTTCGCGCTCGTTCGCCGAAGAGAAATTCTACGAGCCGCGC
>JAYTGI010000187.1:0-5370 GCA_043733605.1 Demequina sp.
TGAACGCGTACGGACACTCCGTCCTCGGTGCCCTCCCCGGTCCGCTCCGCGATCGCAAGCAACTTGATGACGTGACCGGACTCCGTGGCCGCGGCGACGTCGGCCGCAGTGATTGCAGAGATGCCCTCGCGGTACACGTCCTGGAGCGTGACTCGCTGGTGGAACGCGAGGCTCGCGAGGATCGCGGCCTTGGCGGCTGCGTCGAATCCGTCGACATCCGCAGAGGGATCGGCCTCGGCGTAGCCCAGGTCCTGAGCCTGCTTGACGGCGACCTCGTAGTCGAGGCCACGCGTCGTCATCTCGTCCAAGACGTAATTGGTGGTGCCGTTGACGATCCCCAGGATGCGGCGCACGTGATCGCCCGCGAGCGACTCGCGCACCGGCCGGATGATCGGGATCGCACCCGCGACGGCGGCCTCGAAGTAGAGGTCGACGTTGGCGGCGTCGGCGGCCTCGTAGAGCTCGGGGCCGTGGGCGGCGAGTAGGGCCTTGTTGGCGGTCACGACGCCCGCCCCCGCCGCGATCGCCTTGAGGATGATCGACTTGGCGGGCTCGATGCCGCCCATGAGCTCGACGACGACGTCGGCCTTCGCGATCAATGCGTCGGCGTCGTCGGTGAGAAGTGCGGGGTCGATGCCCTCGCGCACCTTGCTCAGGTCGCGCACGTAGACGCCCGCGATCTCGAGCGGGGCGCCGACGCGGCTGGCGAGATCGGCGGACTGCTCCGTGAGCAGCCTGGCCACTTGAGAACCGACGGTTCCTGGCCCGAAGAGGGCGATCTTCACGGGGGTATCAGACACGCGCACAACTCTAGCGGGCGTCCAGGCTCGTCAGGTGGTGCGCTTCTCGCGCGCCGTTTGACCCACCCGCCGCCAATAGCGGCCACAATGGCCGGGTGTCGGATCGCCGAGTATTTGCACGTGAGCGGTGGACGCTGCCCCGGATCTCCGCCTTCGCGGCACGGTTCGCGTGGCTCCAGCTCCAGTCGCTCGTCTTCGCCGCCGTCATCTTTGCGGCGATCGCGATCACCAGCGTCGTTGACCTGCCGATTCCCAGGTACGACGCTCTCCTGCTCATCGGCGTCGCTCTCACCCTTGGCCTCTGGTGGGCCGGCTGGGAGTCTGGGCGCGAGGTGGCCGTCATCTGCGCCTTCCACCTGCTCGGCGTGACGATGGAGTTCTTCAAGGTGCATGCAGGGTCGTGGGCCTACCCCGACGACGGGTTCACCAAGATCGCTGGCGTGCCGCTCTATGCGGGATTCATGTACGCCGCCGTGGGCTCGTACATCGTGCAGGCATGGCGACGCGCGGAGCTCAGAGTGAGCCATTTTCGCCCGGTGCCGATGACGATTCTGGCCGTCGCGGCGTACCTCAATTTTTTCACGCATCACTGGATCTGGGACCTGCGCTGGCTCATCGCGGTGCTGTTCGTGATCGAGATGCGGCGCACGATGGTCCACTTCACGGTGGGCACCCACCGCTACTTCATGCCGCTCGCGGTGTCCTTTGTGGCAATCGGGTTCGGGCTATGGATCGCCGAGAACGCTGGCACCTTCATGGGTGCATGGGAGTACCCCAACCAGCGCGAGATCTGGGAGGCGGTCCACGTGGGCAAGTTCGGCTCGTGGTCGCTGCTGGTGTCGCTCAGCTTTGTGCTGGTGGCGACCATCAAACGCTTTGAGGGCGAGCTCTACGGCGTGCGGGGCCTACGGCCGACCGTCGAGACGATCAAAGACGAGCGCATTGCGGTCGAGATCATGATCGAAGACACACTCACGGAACACTCACTTGACGATGGGCGCATTGACGACAAGCCCTTTCCCGACGAGCGCCCCGCCTAATTCAGCGGCGTCTCCACGCCTCGCGGCAGATCGATCACGCGCTTCCCAAGCCCATTCGCGGCCAGGCCCGCGAGGGCAGCCGCGCGCTGCTGGCTGAAGTGCTTCCACCCGTCGACGTGCACGGGGACGATGGCGGCGGCGGGCCACAGCGCCGCGACCCTGGCCGCACGGTCCGCATTGAGCGTGAGGATCACCGGCCCGCGCGCAGGCACGCATGCCGCGCCCATGCACAGCAAGGCGATCGTCACATCGGGATGGGTCTTCGCGATGCCCTTCACCACGGATACCAGGGCGTTGTCACCCGAGAAGTACAGGGTGGGCCAACCCTCCGCGCGCAGGATGAAGCCGATGACGGGGCCAATCAGAGGCGCGACAGCCCTCGGGCCGTGAAGCGCCTCGACCGCGGTCACCGTCACGGGGGTGTCGCCGTCGACCGTCACCACGTCTCCTGACTCCATGCCCCGGAAGCCCGCCTTGCGCCCCGCTCCCACCTTGGTGGTGAGCGCGAGCGTGGCCCGGCGCGCCACCTGCTCGCCGCGCGCATCGAGGTTGTCGGGGTGATGGTCGTGCGACACGAGTGCGAGGTCGATGGGAGGCAGCGCGTCGGCGTCGATCGCGGGCCCCTGCGTCTTGACCAGGTAGCTGTTGGGGCCCGGCGGGTCGAACGTCGGGTCAGTGACGATGGTCAGGCCGGCGTAGCGGAGGATGACGGTGGGGCCTCCCACCAGGGCTGCGGTTACGGTGTTCATGCCACCAGCATGCCGTGCCTCGAGGGCGAGGCGAGCAACCGAAGCCGTCGCACCCCCAAGGCCGAAGCGTTCAAAAAACGCCTAGGCTCGTGCCGTGCCCGATCTCCCCCGCGTCCTTATGGTCTGCACCGGAAACATCTGCCGCTCCCCCGCGATGCACTACCTCGCCGCACGCGATTGGGCGGGCGCGGCCGAGGTGTCGTCGGCAGGGACTCACGCCGAGACCGGCATGGACGCGACGCCCGAAATCCGCCGCTCTGCCGCGGATCGGGGCCTGGTGATTCCCCGGCATCGGCCGACGCAATTGACGGCCGCGCTCGTGTCTCGCGCCGACCTGGTGCTGGTCGCAACGGAGGCGCACGCACGGTGGATTGCGCGAGAGATGGGCGTGCTCCCGGATCATGTGTTTGGGCTCAAGCAGGCCGCGGAACTCGCAAGCAGGGCCGACGCTCCGGCCGGGGTCTCTGGCGCCGAGCGCTTGGGTGCGGCTACGGACTCATTGCGAGCCGAACACCACGGCGAACCTGCACCTCTACGCAGCCTCGACGATCCGTGGGCCCGCGATCGCGCGACCTACGACAGGGTCATGGGCGAAATTGTCGATTCCGTTGGCACCCTGACGCGCTGGGCCGCGCTGAATTAGTACGCGTGACGCTGGTTTCAGCTGACGCGGCCAGGACCGCCCCTCATGCACCTGCTTTGCTCCCTAACAGGCGGTGAGTGCGCATTCACGGGACAATTGAGCACTCGACGACCGCCAGGACACGCGCACGCTTCGACGCCGAGACCGCGAAACGTCACGCGCGACGTCCCAAGCGAGCATGTCTGGACCTAAGACAGCCGAGCGACGCTGCCGGCAATGCCGTGGCAAACTACTTGGATTTCTCCACGGGATCGGCGTCGCTACTCGCGTTCTCCGCGCGCTCCCGCTCGGCGTCCGTGGCAAGCGCCCGCAGCGCGTGGGTCGAGTCTGCGACCTTTTGATCGAGCTTACGCATTGTCGACTCTGTGGACTCGTTCATGGGAGTTGCTCCCGCCCTATTGTCCGTTGCGGGCAGAGATTACTGCCCACGTAAAGGTCAACGGGCGCGGAGCAGCGGGTGTTCCGATTTGCCACCGAATGGGCGATTAGCAGGGGCGTCGCTTCGGTACTTCGACAACTGGGGAATACGGAGACGCTCCAGACGCCCTCACGGGCTTCGGCCATTTCCGCGACCGAGTCGAACTTCAACGGCGAGCGGCCGAGCCCGCCTAGAGTGTGCGAAGTTTCGCTTCGCCTCCGGGAACCGGTCCCACGATCGCGGCGCCTCCAATGACGGCTCTGCCGGTCAAGGCGTGCGAACCTGCCTCGCGCACGTCGCGCGCTGGCGGCGCGGAATTGGGACGGTCAGACGAGAAGGTAGCCTCCGTGGCCATGGCCCGCTCATCCGACATGACCAGCGGGTCAACCTCGGACTTCCCGCGCTCAACGCGTTCTGCCTCGACCTCGGCGGCCAGGCTCTGCAACGCGCGCGTGGCCTCGTGGGACTTCTTGTCTGCTGCTTCCTTCAAAGGTTCGGTGGACTCGTTCATGGGTATCACTCCCTTGTTGGTGTCCATCACAGGCGGCTTTGGCCACCTATAAAGTCCAACGGGAGGGCACCCACTAGTGTTCCGAAAACGGCCCGTTCGTGGCGTTACCAGGGCCGACGCTCACCGCTCGGGTTGCGCAAGCACGCCGATGCCTGGCGCGTGCCGGAGCGGCCATCGACTCAGCGTCAGACACGGGGTCCGAGTGGCCTGTGATATTTTCGGCCTAAGAAGAACACTCGGGGGGAGACGTGAAGAGTCGGTGGAGAGCGGTGTCGGGCGACACGCCATTGTGGCCATCCGCAGCCCCGTTGGTCATGGTGGTCCGATCCGTGGAGAACGGATGTAGCGTGCTGCGCGGTTAACATCCGGGCTCACCCGCCGTGGCCTAGGACTTCGACTCTGAAAGACAGGCCGCCTCTGGGATGGACGGCCTGGCCCCCGGTGGCCAGGCCGATATCTACAAGCGGGCCGTGCGACTCCCGCCCGACGAACAGCATCTAGGGCGTGGTTGAAACACCCTGGGCATCTACCGCGTGGGCGTACCCACAGGAGCGAGCGTTCGCGCCGGCTTCGAGTCGCGCCCACCGCGGAATGCGATCAGTGATCTAGCTTTTGGAGGATCGCCAGACGCCGCGCGGGTCGTCATCGCCTAGAAGTGGAGTTTGCCAAGGGAGCCAGAGCCCGAAATTGGTGTTCGATTGCTTCAGGGCTTCAAGCGCGTCCAGGGCGTCCTGCAGGGAGTTAAGGTTCGTCACGGTCGGCCTCCTCGGTGTAGTCAAAGTCCGTCAAGCGCCACTCGCGGCCGAGGGCCGTAAATACGGGCGGCAACCAATAGCCCCCCAGGGGTTTCTTGTGAGCGACGAGGACTCCCTCGATAATGAGCATCGACAGCTCCCGTTCTTCGTCGGCAGACGTGATGGTCCGGCCCTGGACTCCGGTGCGCAGGGTTACACTGCCGCTTCCACCCAGGTTGTGAAACGAAATCGCCTGCAAGCCTGCACCATCAACGGTTTCCGCTTCGCTCAACAATTCGAAGGGTAAGAACTCGCCGTGCGCTTGCAAGAGCCATCCTTGTCCCCACGGCATGCCAGAGATCCCCGTTGCGAAGACCACCGTGATGTCCCGGTCGGCGTCATGCGCGCCAAGCAGTCCGCGGATTGGCATCCCGTTCGGTGGCAGCGGCACCGATACATTTCCAGCGACGAACAT
>JAYTGI010000188.1:0-1824 GCA_043733605.1 Demequina sp.
AGCACGTGCAGCCGTGGTGGAAGGTCATGTGCCTCACAGGCGTTGACTACTTCTCGACGCTCGGCTACCAACCGGGCATCGCCGCGCTCGCGGCGGGCGTCATTTCCCCTATTGCCACGCTGGTGCTCGTACTCATCACCCTATTTGCTGCGCTTCCCATGTATCGCCGTGTCGCGGTCGAGAGCCCGCACGGCGACGGCTCCTTGTCGATGCTCGAGCGCTTGCTGGCGTATTGGCCAAGCAAGCTTATGGTGCTCGCGCTGCTCGGCTTCGTGGCCACGGGTTTCATCATCACCATCACCCTTTCGGCCGCCGACGCTTCCGCTCACCTGCGCGAGAACCCGTTCCTCGCGTCGGCGTTGCACGGGAAGCAGCTGCCCCTCACCGTGGTGCTGCTCGTCGCGCTCGCGGCGATCTTCCTCAGGGGTTTCAAGGAGGCCATCACAATCGCGGTGGGGCTCGTGGGGGTTTACCTTGCGCTCAGCGCGGTCGTGATCAGCAGGGCGCTCTACGAGGCATTCACACAGCCAAACACCGTGAGCGACTGGCTGCACGCACTCACCCAGGCCCATTCCTCCCCGTTCGGGATCGCAGGCGCGGCTCTGCTCGTCTTCCCCGCACTCGCCCTTGGCCTGTCGGGATTCGAGACGGGCGTGGTCGTCATGCCCCTGGTCAAGGGAGCCCCAGGCGATACCGTCACGTCGCCGCTGGGCCGCATCCGCAACGCCAAGCGCCTGCTCACCACCGCCGCGGTCATCATGAGCGTGATGCTGCTGGGATCCTCCCTCGCCACCACGCTGCTCATCCCCGCCAAGGAGTTCCTGGCGGGCACCGACGGCGGCGCGCCTGGCGCCGCCAACGGCCGCGCGCTCGCCTATCTCGCACACACGTTGTTCGGCGACGGCTTCGGCACCCTCTACGACGCGTCGACGATCGGCATCCTCTGGTTTGCGGGGGCGTCGGCGATGGCAGGGATGCTGAACATCATCCCCAGGTACCTGCCGCGATACGGCATGGCTCCCGATTGGGCACGCTCGACGCGCCCGCTCGTGGTGCTCCTGAGCGGGGTCGCCATCCTCGTCACCGTACTATTCAAGGCGAACGTGGACGAGCAGGCGGGCGCGTATGCGACCGGAGTGCTGGCGCTGATGACCTCGGCGGCGGTTGCGGTCTTCCTCACGGAATTGCGACGAGGTCACAGGGGCTGGGCCGCATTCTTCTTGGTGGTGAGCGCGATCTTTGTGTATACGAGCGTTATCACGGTGGCCAGGCACCCCGAGGGCCTCGCGATCGCGATCGCATTCGTGGCAAGCATCGTGGCGGTCAGCGCCATCTCGCGCGTGCGTCGATCGACCGAGCTGCGGGTACCCCGCGTGGTTCTCGACGAGGGCGCGCGCCACATGCTCGACGAGGCGAAGGATCGAGCGCAGCCGATGCGCTTTCTTGCCAACAAGCTCAACGCAGGCGACACCGACGAGTACCGCGAGAAGGCGCTCGACGTGCGCTTAGACAACCACCTGAGTTCCCGTGAGGGCATCGTCTTCCTCGAGGTCGAGATCACGGATGCAAGCGACTTCGCGTCTGCGGTGAAGGTTTCTGCGGTGGAGGTTGGCCGCTACCGGATCCTGCGCGCCACGGGCACCAGCATCCCCAACGTGCTGGCGGCCGTGCTGTTCCATGTGCGCGACCTGATGACCGAGCCACCCCACATCTACTTCGAATGGAGCGAGCGCCCGCCTGGCGCCAATGCGCTCCGGTTCCTGCTCGCAGGCGAGGGCGACATCCCGCCCCTCACCCACGAGATCCTGCGGCGCGCGGAGCCGG
>JAYTGI010000189.1:0-1823 GCA_043733605.1 Demequina sp.
TGTCGCGCATGGAGCAACTGGAGATGGTTGACTCGGCGCTCAACAAGGGCTTGATGCTCGAAGGAGATCTGACCGGACTCCGGCACACGCCGGCCCGTACTCGACGATGGCTCGCGCGTCATTGCGATGGCCGGAGCCAGCCGTTGCTCGAAACCCGCACGCGGTACGCGCTCGTCGCCGCGGGGTTGAGGGTGGATGCCCAGGCTCCCATCCCGGGAGTAGGCAGAGTCGACCTCCTGGTCGAGGGCAAAGTGGTGGTGGAGACTGATGGGCGCGAGACACACACGCTAGCGGCGGCGTTTGACACGGACCGCCGACGCGACCGGGCGGCGCTGATCGCGGGGTATCCGGTCATGAGATTTGGATACGCCGACGTGATGGGCGATACGGACGGCGTGGTGCAGCAGGTGTTGGCTGTTGTGAGGGGAACCGATGCTTTGAGTCGCCACGGTTCCCGTCGTCGCTGATCAATTGGGCGCGACCCATGGCCGCCGGGGTGATTTGCGGACCGAGTTCGAGGCCGTCCGTGAAGAACTTACTGCTGACGTGACTAACGGGCCGCGTCTCAAGGGTCAGATGAGCGCGGTCAGTCGCGCGCGTAGTGAGTTCTTCACGGAGGGGCTAAGGACGAGGGGCTATGGAACGGCGCGCCGCTAGACACGAGAACGCCGCGTCCCCTTGCCATAGGGAGCGCGGCGTTCGTCGGCTGGAGAGCTACTTCTTCTTGGTCGGGTGCTTGACGGGCGGCCTGACAGGCGGCCTGACCGTCGACTTGCCTGCAGCGGCCCGCACCGCCACGACGTCGGCCTCTACGAGCGCGGGCGTGGTCGGAGGCTGGTCCTGAGTGCCGCGCACCTTGGCGACCCACGAGAGGCCGTGGTAGATCACGAGGGCGGCGATCGTGCCAAGCGCGATGCCCTGGAAAACCATCGAGCCCCAGTGTGCCGTGTAGTTTGCGGTGCCGATGATGAGTGCCACCGCGGCCGTCACTAGGTTCACGGGGTGAGAGAAGTTCACTCCGGCTTGGACCCAGATGCGGGCGCCGAGGACGGCGATGAGGCCGAACAGCAGCGTGGCGAGTCCACCGAGCACGCCCTGCGGAATGACGTGAACGACCGCACCAAACTTGGGCACGAGGCTCAGGATGAGCGCGAAGGCAGCCGCCACCCAGTAGGCGAGCGTCGAGTACACGCGGGTGGCCGCCATCACGCCGATGTTCTCGGCATACGTGGTGGTGCCCGAGCCGCCGCCGAGGCCAGCGATGGTCGTGGCAATACCGTCGGCAAAGAGCGCGCGGCCAGTGACCGGGTCCAGGTTCCTGTCGGTCATTGCAGCGACCGACTTCACGTGGCCGATGTTTTCAGCGATGAGCACGATCACCACGGGGATGAACGCCACCATCACGGAGGAGTGGAACGTGGGGTGGTAGTACGTCGGCAAACCGAACCAGTCGGCGGCACCGACGACGTCGCCCGCACCCTTCCATTCGCCGCGAATGGCGGCGAAGATCGAGCCGAGCACGGCCCCGGCGAGAATGGCGATGCGGCCAAGGAAGCCCTTGGAAATCACCATGAGAAGCAAGACTGCCGCGAGGGTCACCAGCGCGGTCCACGGGCTCGCATCCCACATGCCCTTGGCCGCGCCAGCGAGGTTCAGGCCGATGAGGGCGACGATGGTGCCGGTCACGGCGGGCGGCATGATCCGTTGAATCCAGTCGGCTCCCACGTAGTGCACAAGCGCGCCCACGCCGGCGAGCAGGATGCCCGCGAGCAGGATCCCGCCGAGGCCCTTGCCGATGGCCGCTGCGTCGAGGGGGGCATTCG
>JAYTGI010000190.1:0-1819 GCA_043733605.1 Demequina sp.
GCTCACCTTGCCGGTGGTGCGATCCACGAGCGCACGCGCGTGATCGTGAGCGCCAGGGGTCTTGTGATAAGCGCTCAGGAGAGCCTGCTCGATGGCATCGATCAGCACGTCGAGTTTGAGATCGCGCTCCTGTTCGAGCCCTCTGAGGGTCATCATGTCGATGTCCACGTGTGTTTTCCGTCCGTTCTGTCGACTAGGCCTCGCGGCCTCAGTCGAGTCGCTTCATTTCGAGCTGGACGCGCCCGAGCGTCACGTCCGCCAGTGCCACGGTCTGCGGTTCGCCGTCGATGTCGAGCATCAACGCGTCATCCGTCACGTCAACGATTCGCCCCGTCTTGGCGATGCCCGCGGCCATTTCCAGGGTTACCAGGCGCGTCCGTGCGCGCTTGAAGTGCCTCCGCAGCGTCAACGGCCGGTCGGTTCCCGGAGTCGACACCTCGAGGAGATACGCACCAGGGGGCACATTGGCCGCGTCCAGTGCGTCGCCGATCGCACGCGAAGCCTTGGCAACGGTGTCGAGGTCGGCTGAGCCCACGGCATCCTCGGGAAGGTCAACGGTCACGAGCACCCTGGTGTTCTTGCCAGCGGCGGACGCCGTCACGGAGTCCACGATGAGGCCAGCAGCCTCTGCCGCAGGTCCCGCTAGGTCGGCGATGCGTTCGTCGAGTTTCATTCGCTGCCTCCCCACGCGCTCACGCGCGCTCCGTTGCTTCATTTGTCTTTGGCCACGATTCTACGGCCTGCCGCTCTTCCGTGGGAGACTGACGCGCATGGCGGGTCTGGGGTTGAGCGGGCGCTCGGGGTGGATGGGCGCGGGGCGGGCGCGCGTGAGGACTGCGCGTACTCGGCACGCGCGCGCTTGGCATGCGCATGCAGGCGTCGCCGCGCTCGCGTGTGCGTCGGTGTTGGCCATTTCGGCTTGCGACCTGCGCCTCGAGACGGATCCTGTCGCCTTCCCCTCCCCTGATGCGACCACCGTCGCACGCAATTCTCTTGCCGATGCCGAGGCCGCGGTGCTTGCGGCGGCAACGGCGGCGGGCGCATCGGCGAACGATCTCGCCACCGGTGCCGCGGCGACCGCGCAAACCCATATCGACACTTTGGGCGGCGTCTACGTCGCCTATCCGGGCACGTCTCCCTCCCCCACCCCAAGCGCCGCATCTGCCCCGACGCTGGCGGAGGCGATCGACACCGTGCGCGCCACAGCCGAGGGGGTTGCGGTGTCGACCGCAGACGCGAACCTAGCTTTCGTCGCTCGCTCGATCGATCTCGACTGGGCGCTCCGTGAGCTGTGGGCGGCGCGTTCCGCCGCGAACGCCGTTGAGGACGCCGCCGCCGCACGTGCGTCGGAGTCCCCCACTCCGGCTCCCTTGGACAGCGACCCTGCTACACCTGCACCTTGGCCGTTGCCAGGCGATTACGGCGACGTGTACTTCCCGCTCGCCAACGGGACCACGGCTGATGCCGCAGGGTTTGCGCCAGGTGCCTCGACAGGCGTCGGCGAGGAGCAGTTGAGCGCACTCATCGTTGCCGAGGACGAGGCGCGCTTTGCATACGAGACGATCGCCGCCCTGGAGTTCGGGCCCCTGCGGGACGATGTCCTCGCCAGGTCGCGCCTCCACGGCAAACGCTCGGACGCCCTCGCCTCCCTGCTCACAGTGGATCCGAGCACATCAGACTCCCGTACGCCGCTGTACCAACTGCGGGACGCGAACCTGCCGGACCCTGGCTCGCGCGAGGCTCTCGAGCGGTCGATCGAGAGCGACCTCGGCGCGCGCTACACCGCGCTGCTTGACGGCGCCTCAGCGGCCGATGCGGC
>JAYTGI010000191.1:0-5355 GCA_043733605.1 Demequina sp.
CCAGACGCCAGTGCCATTGACCGAGCCGTTGTCTTTGATGCGCAACGACCCAGCCCGAGTGGGGGAGACGGTGGCGTGTCGGGCATCGATCGCGTCGTCCCTCACGACGGCCGTGGGAGGCACGTAATCGGTGAAGGGAGCGGTGCCGATGCCGGGAGCGGTGCCGCGGCCAGGAGGAGTGCCGCGGCCAGGAGCGGTGCCAATCACGGTCGCAGATGAAATGGGAATGAGGATCCCCGCATCGGGCCCCGCGATGGCGGCGAGATGGAGCGCGCCGGGCGCGACGATCGCGGGTCGACGCCGCGCGGATAGGACCGCGCCTGCAAAAAGCGGCCACTCGCCAGCCTCAAGTTCTTGATCGAGCGCCACGTCGCCGCACCACACGGTGGGTGCGTGGAATGCGGCGACCACCTCGTGCAAAGGAGTGCCGCGAGAGACGTCGAGGTCGAGGTCGCCATGGCCGGTCAGCGAGTGGTGAATGGTCAGGCGCACGCCTCGAGCCTTGTTGGCGGGGTTTGCAAGATCCGAGGGAAAGCGCGGCACGGTGAGTCTTGCGCGATATCCAGGTATGGGGGCGACAGGTGGCTGCTGTGACGCGTCACAGGCCGACCGAGGTCGCGCCGGTTGACGCTTAGCGCTTACTCCTGGGGAGCGATGGGGGCGACTGTCCCGTCGGCCCCGACCGTCCCTGCGTACCACGTCGACGTTGACTCCGCGGCGAGCCGCGGCAAGTGCTGGAGCGCGTACTCTCCCTTGACAAAGGTGCCGGTGAATGACGGAGCAGGAGCCGTCCGCCACACCGTATCCGGATCGCGAGTCAGGACAACCGGCACGTGGCCCCACACCGTCGCCATGCGCGCGAGCGAGTCCGCTTGTAGCGGCTCCAGCGCCAGGACCACCGGAACATCGCACATCACGCGGATGGTCCCGAAGTACCCCGACGACCCCGACAGGATGACGGGTCGACCATCGATGATGCCGCACAGTTCGTCGATTTCGGCGCGAGCTCCGCGCGTTTCCGGCATGTACAACGCGGTGCCCTCCTCCCGCGTGTAGAGGTAGGGCGAGAGCGAGATGTTTGGTCTATGGATGGACGGCCACGCCGCGACGAGTGGTTCTTGGCTCGGCCACACGTTCACGTACGTTGTGAGAGGCGCGCCCACCATGATGACCGCCGCGACGACGGCGGCACGCTTGCCCAGATCGTGGCGCCTCCGCCTCGCGCGGGTCACCAGCCACCATGCGCCTACGCCGGCCGCGATCGCGAGGCCAGGAAGCGTGATCGGCTCGAAGCGCCGAATGGCCCACAGCTGATCGGGCACGATCGCTGGGCGCAGCAGATAGACAAGGCTTGGCACGGCGAGTGCGCCCAGAAAGACGACCGCGACGGGCCTTGTCGTGAAGGTGCGCCAGACGATGAGCCCGAGCCCGAGTGTTGCGAGCGCGAGCACTGGCCACGTCACGTAGTAACTCAGCCACGTCACGGTGTGCTCGGCGTAGGTGCGCGTCGGATCGACGGGGTAGCCCTCCATGCGCTGGAACTGGCCGACGACGCTGGTGGTGAACTGATCCGTGGCGCTCACCGTGCCCCTCCTGTCGGTCATCCACAGCGGTCGCGACGCGAGAGACACCATGGCGAGCGAAGTGAGTGTCGCTGCGACCCTGGCGATGACGACGCGGTATGTCGCCATGTAGACCCTCAAGCGACCGAGGAAGGGCGCGATCGCCACCTGAAAGACAAGGACAAGGACCACGACGCACGCGTACGCAATCCCCAGGGTGCGGGCCTCGCTGCCAAGCCTTTCGATGTACGAGGTGCTCCAGCGCCACAGCGACCAGTACCCCGCGCCCACCAGGAGCGCTTGGGGGACCACGAAGGCCAAGAGCGGCGCGATTCCCTTCTTGCCTCGCCAGGCGCAGACCACACCCACGCCCAGGAGGACGCCGAGCGCGTAGACGCCGCCGTCGATCCGGCACAGGGCCGTAGCGCCCGATGTCGCGCCTGCCGCCACGAGGGCCCCAAGGCGGCCCTCTTCGAGACCGCGCCAGGCCCATCCGATCGAAGCCAGAATGAGCAGAAGCGTGAGCGGCTCCGAGTACGGCGAGCGGCTGAGGGCGACGTGGGAGACGGTGAGGGCGACGAGCGCGGCCGGTCCCAGGGCCGCGAGTGGCCCCAGCAGTCGCCTTGCCACGAGGTACACCGCGAGAATTCCTATGCCACCAATCACAATGTTGGTGGCGAGAACCCCGGTCACGCCGTCGACCCAGCCCCCGACCGACAAGACACCTGGCAGCATCTTCGCGCCTTGTGGCTGAACAACGTCGCCCGAGAGGTTCCATGCTTGCCATGCGTCGGGAATGACGTTGGACTGCTGAGCGGCCGCCTCGATCGCCCCGCGAGTGGGGATGTCCGTCGTGGGGTGATTGGTGAGCCACACGCCCGTGAGTGCAAGAAACCCAGGGTCCCTGGTGACGACGAGGTACTCCGACGCGAAAAGGATCCCCACGACGATCCAGGCCGCCACACCCGCCAGGGACCAGGTGGCGGCGCGATTATCGGCGTCTCTCGGTGTGTGGCGCGGGCGGATCGCGCGCCAAAGAACCACGCCGACGACGAGGGCGAGGGGGAGCGTCGTCCACGGCCGATGGATGCCCAAAGTGACGGTGGTACCCGCGGCGAGGGCCACGGCAACCGTCGCGGCAACCAGCATCTCGGGGAGCCTGGAGAGCAGGAGGGTCGCGGCGGGGCGGCGTGCAAAGCGCGTGAGTCTCACGTCGGGACACTATCAATGCTTAGGGCAGCCACTCGATCCACTCTGCGTGTCAAAGCCGCTCCCCACAGGTAATGTGGGCTCATGGCGAGAATAGTCTTGGTCGAAGATGACCCCACCATTTCAGAACCCTTGACTCGCGCTTTGGGGCGAGAGGGCTACGAAGTCGAGTGGTTTGGGACCGGACTGGGGGGTGTCGGCGCCGCGCATTCGGCGGATTTGCTGATTCTTGACCTCGGCCTTCCCGACATCGATGGGGTCGAGGTGGCCCGTCGCGTGCGCGATCAGGGCCTCACAGTTCCCATCCTCATGTTGACAGCCAGGGCTGACGAGGTGGACCTCGTCGTTGGCCTCGACGCGGGCGCGGATGACTACGTCACCAAACCCTTCCGCTTGGCCGAGCTGCTGGCGCGCGTGCGTGCATTGCTTCGCCGCAGGGGTGACGGCGAGGGCGCTGGCGAACTTGTCGCCGGTGGAATCCGAGTCGACGTCTCCGGTCACAGGGCATTCCTTGACGACAAGGAACTCCAGCTGAGCGGCAAGGAGTTCGACCTCTTGCAGGTGCTTGTCGCTCACGCCGGTTCCGTGGTGTCTCGCGACCAACTCATGCGCGACGTCTGGGACGCGGATCCACATGCCCCCTCGAAGACCCTCGACATGCACGTCTCATGGTTGCGCCGCAAGTTGGGTGACGATGCCACCCAGCCGCGCTTCATCACCACGGTGCGGGGCATGGGCTTCCGCTTCGAGAACGACTGAGCGGTGCGCCGCCGGGTCCTTGGAGCCACGCTGTCCGCCTTGGCGGTCGCCATGGTGTTGCTCGGAATTCCCCTCGGAGTGTTCGCATTCCAATATGTGAAGGACAACGCGCTCCGCGATCTTGACGCCCGGACCGCTACCGCTGCCAGGTCCATCGAGGTCCGCTACGTGGCGGGCGAGATGCTCGACGAGAGCATTCTTTCGAACTTTCTTAGCTCTTCGTCGGGCGCGCCTCGACACATTGGCGTGTCGCTTCCCGATGGCAAGACGATGTCGGCAGGTACCGAGCCGCAGCCGTCGTTCCGGGGTAGTTTCGCGACCGATGACGGGGTGATCGTCATCATGTCGATCTCGCGGTCCGACGTGTTCTGGGAGGCGGCTCGTGCCGTCGGGTTGGTGTTTGCTGTCGCCGTGGTCGCCGTCATCGCGGGTGCAGTCATGGCCTCGTGGCAAGCGAACCGGCTTGCAGCGCCGCTCGTCTATTTGGCGGCATCGGCCGAGCTGATCGGCTCGGGCCAAACGCGCCCTAAGCTCAAACCGAGCGGCGTCGAGGAGATCGACCTCGTGGCCGAGGAGCTCGTGCGCAGCGCGGACCGCATGGCGGCCAGACTGTCCGCAGAGCGCCAGTTCGCGGCCGACGCTTCCCACCAGTTGCGCACGCCGCTCACCGCGCTGAGCATGCGCCTTGAGGAGATCGGGGCAACCACCACTCAAGACGAGGTGCGCACGGAGGTCGATGCGTCGCTCGAACAGATCGAGAGGCTCGTCGGCGTGGTGGACGAACTCTTGGGGCGCACGCGGCGAGCGCTTGGCTCGGGAACCGAATTGGTGGAGTTAAGCGACGTCTTTGAACAGCAACGCTCCGAGTGGGGCGCCGCCTTTGCCAAGGCAGGGAGAAAGCTGCGGTGGGGCGACACCGACGCCACCGTCTTCGCCACTCCAGGCGGTCTCGCACAGGTGCTCGCGACGCTCATCGAGAATTCCCTGATCCACGGGGGAGGCACGACGTCCGTCGTCGCCCGTGCGTCGGGGGTAAGTCGCGCAATCGTCGTCGAGGTGCGCGATCAAGGACAGGGCGTTCCCGAGGAGATCGCCTCTCGCATCTTTGAGCGGGAGGTGACATCTGGAAAGGGCACGGGGCTCGGTCTCGCGCTTGCCCGCGACCTCGTGACGGCGGACGGCGGGCGCCTCGAGCTATCCCAACGCGTACCCGCAGTGTTCTCTGTGTTTCTCCAAGGGGTGCCGGAGATGGTCAATCTCGACACCGTCGTGTCGCACGGAAAACACGGGTCGGTGCGCCGACGCAGGGGCGGTGGGGGTTAGGGGCTCGACGGCGAGCGCTCGGTTCCCTCGCTGTCGTCAGTCGGGGAGGTATCAGTCGACGGGGCGTCGGTCGAGGCGACAGGCGAGAACACGAGCGTCGTGAATCCGATGTAGCGGGCGATCGTGCCGAGTCCAATTCCAGCGAGTGACGACATGTTGTCCGCAAACCACGATGTCCACCCAAGGCCGTGGTGAGTGAGCGCCACGGTTCCGGCCTCGAGCACCAGGGCGACCGCATTGACGGCTCCAAAAAGCAACAGTTCCTTCGCGGGGCGGTGACGGCGCCTGTCCTTGAAAGTCCAACCCCTGTGTGCGACCCATGCGAAGGCGATCGAGACCACAGTCGCGATGACCTTGGCGGTCACGACCCTGTCGTCGTTTCCTCCGAGGGCGTCGTCGACACCCAAGGGCCCAAGACGCAGGGCGTTGAAGACGCCAAGATTGACCACGACGCCGAGCGCCCCGACCACGCCGAACTTCGCGAGAACGGAGGCGCGATCGC
>JAYTGI010000192.1:0-13735 GCA_043733605.1 Demequina sp.
CCGGTCACCCCGGTCGCGGCGGGTCGAGGAGCGCTCCAGCAACGACAGATCAGGAGGCCCGCAGGGCATGAGTAAGCAGACCGTTCCGACGGGTAGTCCGGTCCTTGAGGCACGCGGGGTCAGCAAGTCGTTCCCAGGGGTACGGGCGCTCTTCGAGGTTGATCTCACGGTGCGTGCCGGCCACGTGCACGCGCTCGTCGGTGAAAACGGGGCAGGCAAGTCGACCCTGATTAAGGTGCTCACCGGCGTCTACCCATTCGACAAGGGCGAGTTGCGCCATCGAGGCGAACTTGTGTCCTTTGACGGACCGCGCGCCGCCCAGGATGCCGGCATCAGCACGATCTACCAGGAGTTAGACCTGGTCACAATGCAGAGCGCCGCCCGCAACCTCTATCTTGGTCGCGAGCCCCGCACACGCCTCGGTTTGGTCGACTTTGCGCGGATGAGCCGAGACGCCGACGCGCTGCTGCGTGACTACCACATCCACGCCAACGTCGACGTTCCGCTCACAAGGCTCGGTCTGGGCACCCAGCAGATGATCTCTGTTGCTAGAGCTGTCGCGCTCGAGGCGAACGTGGTGATTATGGACGAGCCCACGTCCTCCCTGGAGCCGCGAGAGGTCGACACCCTCTTTCGCATCATCGACCGCCTGAAGGCGGCCGGTGTCGCCATTCTTTACGTCAGCCACCGTCTCGATGAGCTCTACCGGATCTGTGACGACGTGACGGTGTTGCGCGACGGCCTCCTGGTGCACTCGGGACCGATTGCCGAACTGCCTCGCGTCAAGCTGGTGTCAACCATGCTTGGTCGTGCCCTTGAGTCGACACCCCACCGCACGCGTGCGGCCGCGCCTGCCCCCGGTGTGAGCGAACCCATGCTCGAGTTGCGGGGAATTCACCGTCGCAACCGGCTACACGACATCTCACTCACCGTCGCCAAGGGCGAGGTGGTGGGGCTCGGCGGACTGTTGGGTGCGGGTCGCACCGAGGTGGGTATGGCGGTGCTCGGTGCCCAAGAGACCGATGCAGGCTCCGTGCTCATCGACGGTAGCGCGATCCGCAGAGGCTCGCCTGGTTCGTCCATTGCGGCGGGAGTCGCACTTCTGCCCGAGGACCGCAAACTTGAAGGCATCCTTCCGCACCTCTCAATCCGCGACAACATCGCCATCGCCGCGCTTCCTCGGTTGTCCAAGGCAGGACTCGTCTCGGACAAGCAAGTGGACAAGATCGTGGAGACCTTTATGCGCCGACTCAACGTCCGGGCTACCGGACCCGGCCAGAAGGTCGGCACGCTATCAGGCGGCAACCAGCAAAAAGTGCTGCTCGCTCGCTGGCTGTGCCTCAACCCCAAGGTCCTGGTGCTCGACGAGCCGACGCGTGGCATCGATGTTGGCGCCAAGTTCGAGGTTCGCTCGACCATCGACGAACTCGCGAAGGAGGGCCTCGCGGTCCTGCTGATCTCGTCCGAGACTGAGGAGCTCGTGGACCAGTCAGACAGGATAGTGGTGCTCAAAGAAGGGCGTGTCGTGTCGATACTGGAAGCGGATCGGATCAGCGAGCAAGATCTTGTTGAGGCGATCGCCTCGATGCCGTCGGGACGGGTTGGTGACGACCATGAATAGCGCGAGCCTTCGCTTGGCGCTCAACTCGCTCGACCGAGGCGCGGTGTTTCGCTGGACCAGGGACAACGGTGTTTATGTGGCCCTCGCGGTCATCATCGTCTACAACGTCTTCTTCACGCCTCGATTCGTCACGTTGGATAACCTCAACGTCCAGCTGGTCCTGGTCACCCGCATCGTGGTCGTGTCGCTAGGCATGGCCATGGTGATTGGGACAGCAGGGATCGACCTGTCGGTGGGCGCCGTGGTGGCACTCTCGGGAGCCTTGCTTGTGCAGTTCAGCGATCTGCCCGCAGTTGGTGCCATCGCCGTTGCGTTGCTCGTCGGTGGCCTCGTCGGCCTGCTCAACGGGTTCCTCGTGGGGGTGGTCGGAATCCAGCCAATTGTGGCGACACTTGCCTTCCTGTTCGCTGGTCGAAGCCTTGCCCAGCTCTTGCTCGTCGGGAAGAACCCGTCGATCCACGACAACACCATCCTCAAGATCGCTTCCGGGAAGATCCTCGGCGTGTCGGGACTGATCATTGCCGCGGGGATCGCGGTGCTGCTTGTCGCGCTTGTCATGAGACGCACCGTGTTTGGACGTCAGCTACTCGCGGTGGGGGACAACGCGCGCGCGTCCTTCCTGTCCGGGGTTCCTGTGCGGCGAACCCTCATCGGGGTGTACGTCGTGAGTGGCGTGCTCGCGGCATGGGCTGGTGTGATGGATACGTCCTCAATCACCTCGGCCAACGCGCTCTCGAGTGGGCTCAACTACGAGCTATTCGCGATCACCGCCGTCGTCGTGGGTGGCACTCCATTGACGGGGGGCCGTGTCAGGGTGCTCGGCACGGTGGCTGCCGCCATCCTTATGCAGCTCCTGCGCAGCACCCTCATTTTCCACGAGGCAACAGACGCAATATCCCAGATGGTGACAGCAGTGGTGATCATCGGTGCGGTTTACATCCAGCGAGTGAGGTCACGGGCATGAGAGCGGAGATCACTACGACCGGCCGAGCCCCCGATGACCCCGGTAGCGCCGTCGCACAAGAACGAGTGCTCCCCAACCGCGTGCTGCGAGCCTTGGCGCTACTACAGCGAAGCGGAGTGGCGGCCTTCGTCGCGTTGGCTCTTCTCGTGATCCTCGGTTCAATTCTCTGGCCGACGTTCCACTCGGCGGACAATCTACGCAATACCGTGCTTGGGATCTCCTACATCGGCATCGTGGCCATTGGCATGACGATGGTCATCATCACGGGCGGAATCGACCTGTCTGTGGGATCGGTCTTCGCGCTCGGAGGCGTTGTCGCGGTGTGGACCAACAACCAGGCAGGTCCTGTGGCCGCCGTGATCGTCACGATCGTGGTGTGCGGCGCCGTGGGACTGATGAACGGCATGCTCATCGGCGTGGCGGGCATGGCACCGTTCATCGTCACTCTTGCCAGCCTGTTTGGGATACGCGGTCTTGTCTATCAGCTCACCAATGCCGGTGCGACCACGTTCTCGGTACCGGGAGATTCGGTGTTCGCCTTCCTTGGCAACGGCACGTTCCTCACCCTTGGCGTTCCAATATTCATTACGGCGGCGCTCTATGTGGGGTTCCACATCATGCTCGAGCGCACTCCGCTTGGCCTGACCACATTCGCTATCGGTGGAGGCGAGGACGCCGCGGTCCTTATGGGTCTGAAGGTCAGGCGATCCAAGGTATTGCTCTACGTTGCCTCGGCAGCGCTTGCCGGGGTGGCAGGAATGCTGCAGGCGTCCCAACTCGTATCCGCGAGCCCGATCATTGCGACAGGCTACGAGTTGCAGGCGATCGCGGCAGTCGTCATTGGCGGCACGTTGCTCACCGGAGGTGCAGGCTCGCTGATCGGCACTGGCGCGGGCGTTCTGTTGCTAGGCACCATCAATGCCTTCATCAGATACCTACAACTGGACTCCACGTGGAACAACGTGGTGAGCGGTGCGTTCCTTATCACCGTGGTTGTCGTTCAGAGAGTCGTCAGTTATCGCCGCAGCGACTGAAGTTGGTCCATTGTCACCGTGCGGTGGTGGTGGACTCATCGGGCCGCTACCATCCCGCCGACACAGGCCCGCCGCCACAGGCCCGACGGAGCCGCCATCGATTGCCAAGGCCCATCTCGCTTGCGAGGGGCCGTCTCATGTGTCATGCTACCGATGTATCGTTAGCTATCGTTGAACGTATCGCTACAGGAGGTCACCATGGCTAGTTCTTTCAAGACCAGCGGTCGCGGGGGATTCAACCCCAGTCAGGCAGGCGACGCGATGTGGCAAGCCATGGAACAGCTGCGGGATTCCTTCGACAAGAAGGTGGGCACGCGCATGGGCCGTGGCGATGTGCGCGCGGCGATACTCACCCTCCTCGCTGAAGAGCCGAAGCACGGCTATCAAATCATCCGCGAGATCGACGAACGGACCGGCGGCAAGTGGAAGCCAAGCGCGGGATCGGTCTACCCCACGTTGCAGTTGCTCGCGGACGAGGGTCTTGTCACCACGGAGATGTCGCACGACCGCAAGGTCTATTCGCTGACCGATGACGGTCGCAAAGAAGCGGAGGCTGCGGCCGGATCGGCCGCGTGGGAGAACAACGGACTGTTCGACACCAATATGCTTGGCGCCGTGCCCAAGGCGGGGATCGAGCTTGCGCAGGCGGTGGCGCAGGTGGTCCGCACGGGATCATCCGCACAGCACCAGAAGGCCGCCGAGGTGCTCGACGAAACCCGACGTAAGATTTACTCGATCCTCGCGCAGGACTGACGCGGGTGCCGTCGGACCGTCGGGGTCAAGGAGATTTGATGCCCGACGCCGTATCAGGCCGCGCCCGCTATAGGCGCATCCTCCGCTTCGCCGCAAGGAACCTTGCGGTGACATGGTGGTATGAGATTCTGCTTCCCAGCGTCGGGCTTCGTAGAGTCGCCGAGCGCACCAGACCCGCCCGCATGAGGCGCTTTGCGCGCCGTTTTCGCGTGCTCGCGGTGGACCTGGGCGGGCTCATGATCAAGTTGGGACAGTTCATGTCCTCGCGGCTTGATGTGCTGCCACCTGAGATAACCAAGGAACTCGAAGACCTTCAAGACGAGGTGCCTGCGGTGCCCTTCGCCGCAATCCGTGCCCTCGCCGAAGAGGAGTTGGGCGTACAACTCAATCAGGTCTTTGCGTCGATCGACGAGACGCCCATCGCCGCCGCCTCCCTAGGGCAGGTCTACCGCGCGCGGCTCTCGCCGCGCGACGCCTCCGAAGCAGGCTTTGAAGGAGCCGTCGTCAAGGTGCAACGTCCAGGAATCGGTGAAGTCGTCGAGGTGGACTTGGCGGCCTTGCGCAAGGTAGGCGGGTGGCTAAGCCGGGTGCGACTGGTGTACCGGCGCGTGGACATGCCCGCACTGGTCGAGGAATTCGCGCAGACAAGCCTCGAGGAGATCGACTACCTCCAGGAGGGGGCCAACTCCGAGCGCTTCTCCGCGAACTTCGCGGACAACGACCGAGTACGGGTCCCCGCGGTCGCATGGGAGCGCACGACGCGCCGCGTATTGACGCTCGAGGACGTCACCGCGATCAAGATCACCGACACCGTGGGACTGCGAGCCGCGGGTATTGACCCCGCAGAGGTCGCGTCGAAGTTCGCGGAGGTCATGTTCGATCAGTTGTTCCTGCATGGCTTCTTCCACGCCGATCCTCACCCAGGCAACCTCTTTGTCACACCCTCCTCGCCGGGAAGCGACGGCCACCCGTGGTCGCTCACGTTCGTCGACTTCGGCATGATGGGAGAGGTCCCCACGAGCCTGCGCGGTACCCTCCGTGGCCTGGTGATCGCTGCGGCGTCTCGCGACGGCAAGGGCATGGTCAAGGCGATGCAAGAGGTGGGCGTGCTGCTGCCTTCCGCCGACACGGTCGAACTCCAAAAGGTCATGACGACGTTGTTTGCCAGGTTCGGCGGAATGGGTTTCGCCGAACTGCGAGAGCTGGACCCAAGGCAATTCCAGGACTTCGCCGTTGAGTTCGGCGACGTGATGTTGACGCTTCCATTCCAACTCCCTGAGAACTTCCTGCTGATCATTCGTGCGGTCTCTTTGACCTCGGGGGTGTCCAGTGCGCTGTACCCCCCGTACAACCTATGGGACTCGGTCGAGCCCTATGCGGCGCAGTTGCTACGGGACGAGAGCGGCAACGTGATTGTCGAACTCGGGCGGCAGGCGCTCGACAACGTGACGGTGCTTTGGCGGATGCCCTCTCGGCTCGACACGGTCCTGACCCAAATCGAGGACGGCTCACTCCCTGTCACCGCGCCCCGCTTAGAGCGCGAGGTCGCCAGGCTGGACCGCACCGGTCGGCGCTTGGTATCTACCGGGCTCTTCTCGGGCCTTCTCATCGCGGGCGCCGTGGTGCGCGCCGACGATTCCGGGCTGGGTACGTGGCTGATGATCGCGTCTTCATTGCCTTTGATGCACGCGCTCCTTGGAGGACGACGCGGCCGCTAGGGTCGAAGAGAGACTCTCGTCATAAGGAGACACCCATGCCCACCATGGCAATCATCGGAGCAGGTCAAGGTCTGGGCGCGGCGGTCGCGCGCAGGTTCGGACGCGAAGGCTTCTCCGTCGCGCTCATCGCGCGCGACCAGTCGAAGCTCGATGCGCTTGCGGCCGAGTTGGGCGAGTCGGGTGTCGATGCCCACGGCTACGCGGCGGACGTGCGCGACGGCGTGGCGCTCGAGGCGGCTCTGACGCAAGCGGCTACCGAACTTGGGCCCATCATCACGCTGCAGTACAGCCCATTGCCAGCGCGCACCTATCTCAAGTCCGTGCTGGACCTCACTCCCGAACTGGCGCTCGAGGCGCTGCGGTTCTCGGCATTGGGGCTGATTCACGCCGCGCGCGCCGTGCTGCCCTCCATGCGGGAGGCCGGTGGCGGTAGCATCATCTTGATCAACGGCGGTACTTCGGTGAAGGCCCGCGCCGCATTCGCGGGAACGTCGGTCGCGTTCCCCGCCGAGAGCGCCTACGGCGAAATGCTGCACGATGCTCTCGTTGAGGAGGGAATTCGCGTCGCCCAGTTGGTGATCCCAGGCTCCATCCCCAAGCTTCAGCTCGACAACGGCATCGACTCGGTCGCCCAGCGGATCTGGGAGATGCACAGCACTCCCGGCGAGTTCCGCACCATGCTAATTCCGTTGGATGCGGGTCGCGAGTGAGCCACCGTCGCCAGCCGGAAGTGTCTGGCGTGACACGATGAAGGTATGCGCCGCGATGTCACAGCCCACCTGACGATCGAAGTGACATCGCCAAGCGAGTTGGCAATGTCCATTGGGGTCGCCGCTCGCACCGGAGTCGGTACGGAGATTCTTGACGTGCGACTTGACGGTGCACCGCTTGAGGTGAGCGTGATCGGCGACTCACACGGGACGCGGTTCCACGCGATACGCGCCGAGGTGGGCGCCTTGACTATCGACTACGCGGCTACGGTCGAGGGCCGCGAGCCGCCCGCCCCGACCGCGGTCAGGGACCTTCTCCGCTACCTCCGCCCTAGCCGCTATTGCGAGTCCGATGAGTTGGCGGCGACCGCGAACGCCGAATTCTCCGGCCTGACGGGACACTCATTGCTGGAAGGGGTGAGTTCGTGGGTGGGCACGCGGCTGGAGTACGTGCCAGGGTCGAGCCTCCCCACCGACGGTGCCGTGAGGACGCTGCTTTCCCGCCAGGGAGTATGCCGTGACTACGCGCACCTTTGTGTCGCGCTCTTGAGAGCGAGCGGCGTTCCCGCCAGGCTCGTCTCTGTGTATGCGCCGGGCTTGAGCCCGATGGACTTTCATGCCGTGTGCGAGGCACACATCGATGGCATGTGGTGGGTTGTCGACGCCACGGCGCTTGCGCCACGTACCTCGCTGGTGCGCATCGCGACAGGCAGGGACGCCGCAGACACGGCCTTCATGACGGTGGTCTCTGGCCACGCCGACCTGCTCGACGTGAAGGTAAGCGCGGTGGCCGATGTGTTGCCAAAAGACGACATGATGACGGCCACCCACCTGGGTTGAGTGGCGCTACGCCTCTGCAAGCACCTCGTCGCGGGACGCAACAAACGCCTCCACACACCGCCGGATCTGGGCGTCCGAGTGAGCGGCCGACAGTTGCACGCGGATCCGCGCTTGTCCGATCGGCACCACCGGATACGAAAACGCGACGACGTAGACGCCGTGCGTGAGCATCCGGTTCGCCACGCGGGCCGCCAGCGACGCATCACCGAACATGACGGGCACGATGGGGTGCTCACCGTCGCGCAACTCAAACCCCGCGCCGGTCATCAGCGAGCGGAACAGGGCCGCGTTGTCCGCGACACGGCGGCGCAACTCGCCACCGCCTTCCAGCAGGTCAAGTGCGGTGAGAGTACCCGCCACCACCGCCGGAGCGACTGTGTTGGAGAACAAGTACGGACGAGCCCGCTGGCGCAGCATCGCCACAATCTCCGTGGGCGCGGAGACGTAGCCACCGGACGCCCCGCCAAGCGCCTTGCCAAACGTGCCCGTGTAGATGTCGATGCGACCCTCCACACCCAGCAGCTCCGGCGTGCCGCGGCCGTGTTCGCCGATAAATCCCACCGCGTGGGAGTCGTCGACAAGCACGAGCGCCCCGTACTTCTCGGCCAGGTCACAGATTCCCGGCAGGGGAGCGAAGTAGCCGTCCATCGAAAACACGCCATCGGTAACGATGATGCGTTGACGCGCGTCCGACGCTGCCTTCAGCTGCTCCTCCAGGTGGGCGAGGTCGCGGTTGCGATAGCGCATCCTGCGCGCCTTGGACAGCCGAATTCCATCGATCAGGGACGCGTGGTTGAGCTCGTCGGAAATGATCGCATCTTCCTGACCGAACAGCGCCTCGAAGACGCCGCCGTTTGCATCGAAGCACGACGAAAACAGGATCGTGTCCTCCGTGCCGAGAAAGCCGGACACGCGGCGCTCCAGCTGCACGTGCAGCTCCTGCGTGCCGCAAATGAACCGGACGCTCGCCAGCCCGAACCCCCATTGGTCCATGCCTGCCTTGGCCGCCTCGATGATGCGGGCATCGTTGGCAAGCCCCAAATAGTTGTTTGCGCAGAAGTTGAGCACCTCGGCACCACCGGCCGTCACCACCGATGACTGGGCGCTCGCCAGGGGTCGCTCGCCCTTCATCGTGCCTGCATCGCGAATCTCGTCGAGCGCCGCGGCGAGCTGCGGCCGCATCGTTGTGTACATGAGCGTTCCCTTCAGTGGCGACAAATTAGGGGGGTGCCCTGGCCGGGTGTCCTAGCCGGGTATTTCAGACCAGTCGAGCACGATCTTGCCCGCCTGCGCGGTGCGCGCGGTCGAGAATCCGTGCTCCCAGTTGCTGGCCGGGATGCGATGCGTGATGACGGTGTCGAGGGCAGCCCGCAGCTCGGCACTGGTCTGCAACATTGCGCTCATCGCGTTCCACGTTTCGAACATCTCCCTGCCGTAGATCCCGGAGATGGTCAACATGTGGGTGACGACCTTGGCCCAGTCCACGTCGATGGGCCCCGTGGGCAAGCCGAGCATGGCGACCCGACCGCCGTGGGTGAGGTTGTCGATCATCTCGGGCAGCGCCGTCGGGTGACCGCTCATCTCGAGGCCAACGTCGAAGCCCTCGCGCATGCCGAGCCGTCGCTGCGCATCGGCCACGCGCTCGTTGGCAACGTTGACAGCGAGATCCGCTCCTACCAGGCGTGCCAACTCGAGCCGGGGCTCAGAGACGTCCGTAACGACGATGAAGCGCGCACCGACGTGACGGACAACGGCCGCCGCCATCAGGCCGATAGGGCCGGCGCCCGTGATGAGCACGTCTTCGCCAACGAGCGGAAACTTCAGCGCGGTGTGGACCGCGTTTCCTAGCGGATCGAAGATCGCGGCAAGGTCGAGGTCTATTCCCTCGGGGTGGACCCACACATTCGACTCTGGCAGCACCACGTACTCCGCGAACGCGCCGTCGCGGTTGACGCCAAGGCCCGACGTTCGGTTGCACATGTGGCGCCTTCCGGCGCGGCAGTTGCGGCACGTCCCGCACACGATGTGACCTTCGCCGGAGACGATCGCGCCCACGCGCACGTCGCGCACCGCAGAACCGACGGCGATCACCTCGCCACTGAACTCATGGCCGGGGATGAGAGGGGCGATGATGGTCGAAGCCGCCCACGGATCCCACGACTCGATGTGCAGGTCTGTTCCGCAGATGCCCGTGCGTAGCACGCGAATCGTGACGTCCGCGTCGGCTGCGACGGGGTCGGGCACGTCCGCAAGTTCAAGGCCAGGGGCCGACGCCTTCTTCAGCAGTGCGCGCACGCCGCCCCTTTCGCCAGGACGGACCTACATGTCGGCCCGTCTGACCTAGTATCCCGCCAAAACAGAGAATGCCGACAAGCATGGCCGCCACCCAGTTGGGTGGAGAGGGTCGAGCGGGCCTGTGGGAGGATCGACGCATGGATAGCGCAACCTTGGTCGCCGAGTGGAGCGAGCTCTTTGCCAGGCCCTCTACCGGGTGGGACTTTTCCCAACTTGCGGGCGTCACCCAAGAGAACACAACGTGGGAGTACACGGCTCTCGCGCGCGACGCGCTCACAGGAGCAGTGAGCGTGCTGGACATTGGCACAGGAGGCGGCGAGCTTCTGCTGGAGCTCGCCGATGTGTTGCCTCGTGACACCGTCGCCACGGAAGGATGGCCACCGAACCTACCGGTCGCATCGGCGGCACTCGAGTCGTTGAGAATTCCGGTGTTGTCGTACCGAGCCGGTCGTGAGCCGGTGATGCCGTTTGCCGAGGGCCGCTTCGACGTCGTCCTAGCGCGGCACGAAGCCTACGATGCCGCGGAAGTCGCGCGAATCTTGCGGCCCAGGGGAATACTCGTGACCCAACAGGTCGAAGCGGAGAACCTGAACGACCTGCGGGGCCTGTTTGGCTTTGAATCGCCCTATCCCGAACAGACACTTTTGGCTCATGTCGACGCCGCTATTGCCGCAGGTCTGACCGTGGAGCGCGCCCAGAACTGGGAGGGTTCGACGACGTTTCCGGACGTGTCGTCGCTCGTGCGCTACTTGGCGATGGTCCCGTGGGAGGCGCCGCAAGACTTCTCTCCAGAGAGATACGCCGACGTGCTCGTAAGGCTGGCGGCTCGCAACCAGCCGCTCACCTTTGCGGTGCGAAGGTTTCTTCTAGTCGCCCGGCGCCCTTCAGACGACTCGGCCAGGGAATGAGCATCGACGTGGCGCGCCGGTAGTCCTCAAACTCCGGGTGGCGAGACTTCGAGATCCACTCCGTGAACGCCGTGGATCCCAAGAACAGCAGGGTCAAAAACACTGCGCCCGCGCCAGTCCAGAGCAAAGGCGTTCCAGCCGCGATCACCGCGAAGGCGTACACCACCCACCACTGGGCAATCTCGAAGAAGTAGTTGGGGTGCCGGGAGTAGCGGAACAGGCCGGTCCGCAAGACGCCGCCCTGCGGGTTCGCGAGGTGAAAGTCCCAACGCTGTTGGTCCGCCACCGTTTCGCCGGTGAGGAACACGAGGAACAGTGCCGCTGCGACGACGTCATAGGCGGCTAGAGGCGCAGGGTTGTTCGCCATGGTCCACGCGGGGAGTGCGATCGCCAGCAGTAGAACGTTTTGGTACGCGGCGACGAACAGCACGTTGAAGAGCGCAAAGGCCCACACCGGCATGCGCGAACGGATGACTCCCCATCTGTAGTCCTCACCGCCGGGCGCGTAGCCGCCGCGCCTGGCGAAGTTGAACGTCAGTCGGGCGCCCCAGATAGAGACCAACACCGCGGCAAGAATCGCCCGCGGTTCGCCCGAGCGCGCGGCGAAGACCCACACGTAAACCACGGGTGTGACAGACCACACCCTGTCCACCCACGAGTACTCGCGGGTCACGACGGACGCGAGCCAGCAAGCGACGCCTACGCCTCCGCAGATCCAGAGGTTGATCACAAGTGAAGTCATGGACCAAGTTGGCACCTCGGGTTCCCGCCGTCAGCGCGTGTCGCCGCCGCCCTTCAACACTGCGGCACGGCCCGCCTCGAGTCGCGCTACCGGAATCCGGAACGGCGAACACGAGACGTAGTCCAGGCCGATGGCATGGAAGAAGTGGATCGACTCCGGGTCGCCGCCGTGCTCACCACAGACGCCCAGCTTGATGTCAGGGCGTGTGGAGCGGCCCTCCTCGATCGCGATCATCATGAGGCGTCCAACCCCAAGTCGGTCCACGCTCTCAAAGGGCGAGACGCTGAACACACCCTTCTCGGTGTACGGGTTGAAGAAGGCTCCTTCGACGTCGTCTCTCGAGAAACCCCACGTGGTTTGGGTCAGGTCGTTGGTGCCAAACGAGAAGAACTCGGCCACGTCCGCCATCCGGTCTGCGGTCAAGGCAGCGCGGGGGAGTTCGATCATGGCGCCCACGGGGATCTTCAATTCGACACCCTGTTCGGCCGAGACGGTGGCCAGGATCGCGTCGGCCTCGTCCTTCACAAGGTGCAGCTCCATCACCGACGCCGCGAGCGGAATCATGATCTCGGCGTGCGGCTTACCGCCCGACTTGATGCGAGCGGCCTGAGCCTCGGCGATCGCCCTCATCTGCAGCGTGAACAGGCCAGGGATCACGATGCCAAGGCGCACGCCGCGCAGACCGAGCATCGGGTTCGCCTCGTGCATCCGCACCACCGCGGGAAGCAAGAGCGCGTCCCTCTCCACCTCGGCGCCCGTTTCACCGCGCTCCTTCGCCAGGGCCACCTTGACCGAAAGCTCGGTCAGGTCGGGTAGGAACTCGTGTAGCGGCGGGTCGATGAGCCTGATCGTGACAGGCAGCCCATCCATCTCGGTGAGGAGGCCGATGAAGTCCTCGCGTTGCATGGGGAGGAGGGCGTCGAGTGCCTCCTGTTGCTCGGCCTCCGTCGTGGCCAGGATGACGTGCTCAATCAGCTCGCGCCTGTCACCCAGGAACATGTGTTCCGTGCGGCACAGGCCAATTCCCTCGCCGCCCCACGTGCGCGCACGCTTCGCATCGTCGGGAGTGTCCGCGTTCGCGTAGACGCCCAACCTCCTCGCCGCGTCGGCGTGGCTCAGGATTTCGTGAACGGCAACGACCAGTTCTCGAGTGTCCTCGTCGTCGTCCGCGAGTTCAGACAGCGCGACGTCGAGACCCTCCTCGAGATAGCGCACCACCGGGGAGGGCGTCACCGGCACACTGCCGAGGAACACCTCACCGGTGGAGCCATCGATCGCGATAATCTCGCCCTCGGTGATGACGCGGTCGCCAACGGTGACGGTCCTGGCCTTCGCATCGACGATGAGCGCCTCGGCGCCCACCACGCACGTGGTGCCCATTCCGCGCGCCACGACGGCCGCGTGGGACGTCTTGCCACCCCTGCAGGTGAGCACGCCCACGGAGGCGATCATGCCGCCCAGGTCGTCAGGGTTGGTCTCACGACGGACCAGGATCACGTCCTTGCCTTGCTCGGCCCACTCTTGAGCGGTGGCCGAGGAGAACACGGCAGCGCCCACGGCGGCGCCGGGGGATGCGGCCATACCGGTCGCCAGCAAGTGACGCTTGGCGTTGGGGTCAAACTGCGGAAACATCAGCTTGTTGAGCTGTTCGCCTGTGACCCGTTCGAGAGCCTCATCCTTGGTGATGATGTGCTCATCGACCAGCTGATTCGCAATCCTGAACGCGGCCGCCGCAGTGCGCTTGCCCACCCGGGTCTGGAGCATCCACAATTTGCCGCGCTCGACAGTGAACTCGATGTCGCACAGGTCGCGGTAGTGGTTCTCCAGCCTGCGCATGGCTTGCCGCAGCTCGTCGAACGCATCCTTGTCGAGCTCCTCGAAGTCGGCCAGGGACAGGGTGTTCCTGATGCCAGCCACCACGTCCTCGCCCTGAGCATTGGGCAGGTAGTCGCCATAATCGCCCACCATCCCTGTCGAGGGGTCGCGTGTGAAACACACTCCAGTTCCCGAGTCGTCGCCAAGGTTTCCGAAGACCATCGCCACGATGTTGACCGCGGTGCCTAGATCGTCCGAGATGCGCTCCCTGCGGCGGTAGAGGCGCGCACGGTCGGTGTTCCAGGAATTGAATACCGCTTCGATCGCAAGGTCGA
>JAYTGI010000193.1:0-5346 GCA_043733605.1 Demequina sp.
GCGCCCCAGTCGTTCCCGCTCGGCGCCCTCCGAGTCTTCGAGCCTCGCGAGCCTCTCGAAGGCGTCGCGCCATGCGGCCCAAGCCGCGCGATAGTCGTCCAGGACGCGCGAATGAGCGGGACCCGCGTAAGAGTCAAGGGTCTCCCGCTGTTTGGCAGGCGTCCGCAGGCGCACCTGATCGGACTGTCCGTGGACGGTCACAAGTTCGGCGCCCATCTCCGCAAGCAGAGCTTGCGGGACGGTGCGTCCGCCAAGTATCGAACGGGACCGGCTCGCGGCGCCCACAGTGCGGACCACCGTCACCGTGCCGTCATCATCAACAGTCGCACCCGCCTCTACGGCCAGCGCCCTCGCGCCAGAGCCTTCCGGCAGATCGAGCACGGCCTCCGCCGAGGCCTCCGCGGCGCCGGTGCGCACCGCGTCCGGCGTCGGCTTTCCACCCAAAATCAAGTTGAGGCCCGTGAGGATCATCGTCTTTCCCGCACCTGTCTCACCCGTGACGACGGTGAGGCCCTCCCCCAACGTCACGCGCGCGCCCGCGATCACCCCCAACGACGAGATGGACAACTCGTGAAGCATGGCTCAGGCCCCCGCCACGCGATTGGCGCCGCGCCAGCCCTCGGTGTCCAGGCCAAACTTGCGCACGAGCCTTTCGGTAAATAGGGCGTCCGACGTGCGCGCGAGGCGCACCTTCTCGCTTCCGAGTTTCACCTCAATGCGGGCGCCTCGCTGCGCCACCATGGTGTGAGCTCCGTCGAGGACCACGAGTGCCTCGACGGGTGAGCGCTCGAGAACCTCTACCGTGAACCACGACTTTGGCCCGACGACAAGCGGACGCGCGAACAGGGCGTGAGCGGCAAGGGGAACCATCAGGAGGGCATCGACATCGGGCCACACGACGGGCCCCCCGCCCGAGAAGGCGTGGGCCGTCGACCCTGTCGCCGTCGAGATCACGATGCCGTCGCAACCGAAACTCGACAGGGGCCTGCCGTCGACGCCCACCGCTACGTCCAGTGTCCGTAATAGCTCGGATCGTTCGACGGCGGCCTCATTGAGCGCCCATCCACTTTCCACGGTGCCGTCGGGCTGGCGTACGACGACCTCTACCGTGCGGCGCTCGTCGACTTCATATTCGCCCGTAGCAAGCTTGTCCACAGCGTGAGAAACGTCCTCGCGCTCGAGCTGAGCGAGAAATCCCACGTGGCCCATGTTGACGCCCAGGAGTGGTGCGCCCGTGCCGTGCACCGCGCGGGCCGCGCGAAGCATCGTGCCATCGCCACCGAAGACGATCGCGGCTTCGATGTGTCCGTCGCCAATTTCGGTGCACGATTCAATGCCGCGCGCGTTGAGCGCAATCCGCGCCACTTCGGCGGCCTCGAGAGTCTCGGGCCTGAAGGGGTTTGCGACGATCAGAATGCGGCGATTCATGGTCTTCCTTTGACGATTGCGGCGATTGTCTTGGCCTGCGTCTCTTCGTCGAGCGCTGGCTGTTCCGCCACGCCCCTAGCCTGCCATGACCGGCGGACCCACACGAAGAATTCCACATTCCCGCTTGGTCCAGGCAACACACTGCGATCGAGGGCGACAATTTCGAGGCCCTCACGCTTGGCCGCCTCACACACTTTCGTCACGGCCGCGATCTTGTCAGCGTCGTGGGTCACAACCCCGTTTTTATCGAGGCGATTCCTCCCCACCTCGAACTGTGGCTTGACCAAGAGGACAATGTCGCCGTGTAGCGCTGTCACCGCCACAAGCGAGCCGATCACGAGCGTGAGCGAGATGAATGACAAATCGGCTACAACGAGATCAGCACCAAAGCCTGGGGATCCCGCCTCAAGATCGCGGACATTGACGCCCTCGATTGCGGTCACGCGCGGGTCTTCACGCAAAACCGCGACAAGTTGGTCATGACCCACGTCGATCGCGGTCACGTGAGTGGCGCCTCGCTCGAGAAGAACCTGAGTAAAGCCGCCGGTCGACGCCCCCGCATCCACCGCACGCCTGCCCTCGACCGCGAGTCCGAGGGGCGCGAAAGCATCGAGAGCGCCAATGAGCTTGTGCGCCGCCCTCGACACATACGGATCTATTCCGTCGGTCAGCGAAACGCCGGCGTCGTCGCCGATCACCCTGCCAGGGCGTCGTTCAATTTCGCCGTCGACAAGAACGTTCCCTGTTGTGATGAGGTCGTGTGCGTGGGACCGAGAGCGCGCCAAACCCCGCGCGGTGACCGCGCGGTCAAGCCGCATCGCGACTCGGGCTCAGGACTCCTCGCGCAAGCGCGAGGTGAGCGAGTGCTGGATCTTGTCAAAGAACTCGGCCTGCTCCTCGAGGTCTTCTGGGACCTCGGTGACAGCCTCGAGCGCCTTCTCGACCTCAGGCGGATAGTGGACCTCGCCCAGTGGCTCGCGGATGTCTTCAAACTTGCTCATGCTACGACCCTACTCTGAACTCGGGGATGCTTCCAGCGTCTACCATAATGCCAACATCGGCGGAGGCCCACGCAGCAGCGCATGCCGCCCTCACCGCGTCCATTCCGTTTCCCTCAACAACGAGCGTGCGGCCATCAACAAACGCCGACGCTTCCCCTGCAGTCCACACCGTGCCGACGCGAATGGGCGTCGGGTGCATGTGCTCCAGGCAACGCAGGTCTTCGCCAATGTACGAGGGACGTTGATCTGCAGGGGCCATCACTGCGTCCCTGGCAGAAGAGACCCCCGTGAGCACGAGAAGCCCCGGCATTCCCGCGGCCCGTGCTCCCTTGAGGTCGGTGTCTAGTCGATCGCCGATGGCGAGCGGGCGCACAGACCCGACCGACGCCGCCGCGAGGTGAAACATCGTGGGCTCGGGCTTCCCAGCCGCAGTAGGACGCACCCCTGTCGCGTTGATGACCGCGCCAACCAGCGAACCGTTCCCTGGAGCAATTCCTCTCTCATTGGGGAGTGTCAGGTCGAGATTGGAAGCAAAGAACCTGGCACCACCCTGAATCGCGTAGGAAGCCTCGGCAAGGTCCCGCCACGAGATGTCGGGAACGAACCCCTGAACGACGGCGTCGGGTTCGTCGTTCGCTGACGAGACGAGTTTGAATCCATACTCGGCAAGGGCAGAGCGCAATCCCTTGCCACCCACCGCCAAAACGGTCGCTCCTGGATCAAGGTCCGCCGCCATGAGACGTGCAACCGCTTGAGCCGCCGTCAACACCTCGGAAGGGTCAGTGGGGATCCCCAGTCCCGTCAAATGGTTGGCGACCTCATAAGGCTCGCGACTCGCGTTGTTGGTGACGTACACGATTCGCATGCCAGCGGCTCGCGCGCCGTTGAGTGCCCCTGGCGCCGTGGGAATGGCGTCTGGCCCTCTGTAGGCGACACCGTCGAGGTCGACCAGGGCAGCGTCGAACGCCAGTTGGAGCGGTTGAGCGGAACCCCTGATCGCCGATTCACTCATCGGTGTCGTCCTCAAGGTCGTACACAATGACTTCTTCGTCTAGGAGATCGAGGACTTCCGAAGAAGACACCACCCTTTCTGATTCGGTTGGAGCGCTCGGGTCCCGCAGCTCGATGATCTGCTCCCGTGCCTGCGCCACCCTCACGATCATGTCAGGCCCAACGCCCGCGATCGAATCGAGAGCATGCAACGCTGCATCGTATTCGCCCATATCCGCACGTGCGCCTGCCACGACGATTTGCAACTCAGTTTTGGGGTCGCCAATGAGGCTCGCAGCCTCTGAGGAGGCGGCGAGCTCTAGAACGCGAGCTGGCCTCCCAAGACCCCTCTCGCAATCGGCCATAAGGGGCAAGTGTTCGGTGGTGCCATTGAGCCGCACAACCGTACGAAACTCGCGAAGGGCCTCCGCGTAACGACCGGTCGCGTATGCCGTGATCGCCGCAGCTTCGCGCACGATGTCGACCCGACCACCACGGGCGAGCGCCACCTGGGCGTGCCGATAGGCAAGTTCCGGATCGTGGTCGATGAGGCGCCCCGCCATGACGAGGTGACGCGCTACATCGTCTGCGTTGTCCTTTGAAAGAGTGCGCAACCTGCCCCGAGCATCGGGGTCGAGCTCAGAAGCCAAAACCTCTTCAGGGATTTCGGGTGCCTCGACCCTGCGCACGAGCCGTTCGACTCGGGGCGCCCTGTCGCGGTCCACGCCGCCACGGTTCGATGCGGGACGACCTGAGGCGGCCCGATCACCAACAGGACGACCACCACGCTCGCCACCACGGCTCGCGCCGCCGGCGCTGCCGCTACTGCGCGGCCCCTCAGTGCGCGGCCACGAACCCGTGGATGCTCCCTCAGCGCGGAGACCACGATCGGAGCCAAAACTCCGTCCCGCTCCCGATGAACGAGGGCGGTCAGAACCCTGCGCGCCCGAATGGCCCGATCGAGAATCGGAAGAACGAGCGGCCCTGCCGCCCGAGTCGTCACGCCCGGTGACAGGCGCTGAACGTCTATCGTTCCTCGTACCACCATCAGTGGGGCTCGATCGTCCCGACGCCACACCCCCGCGGCCCGGGTAGGAACCTCGAGTGGCACCACCGCCACGGCCGGCGCTAGGGGAAGAATCTCGGCGGGGCGCTCCGCCTCGCGCGTCATTGGCTCGAGCGGGACGTCCGTTTGATCGGTCGTCACCTCCGGAGGCCTGTCCGGGCTCCTCGCTCACGTTGTACTCCTTCGTGCCACAGCAATAGTCTCTCCGCGGAGTGTTCTCGCGCGAAGACGAAGAACAGAAAATGCGCGTAGGGGCCTCCCAAATGGGAGGCCCCTCGCGAAAGTATGTCCGGCAGCGTCCTACTCTCCCACACCATCTCCAGTGCAGTACCATCGGCGCTGAGAGGCTTAGCTTCCGGGTTCGGAATGGAACCGGGCGTTTCCCTCTCGCTATGGCTGCCGAAACTCTATGGAGATATATCGGTTTCCCGACCGTATCTCGGGAACCGCACAGTGGACGCGTAGCAATGCAATGAAATCTTGAATGTGAGTTAAGTTATCGGCCTATTAGTACCGGTCAGCTTCAAGGGTCTTTAGTCCCCTCTTCCACGTCCGGCCTATCAACCCAGTGGTCTACTGGGGGCCTTCAGGGCAATGCCCATGGAAACCTCATCTTGAAACAGGCTTCCCGCTTAGATGCTTTCAGCGGTTATCCCTTCCCAACGTAGCTAACCAGCCGTGCTCCTGGCGGAACAACTGGCACACCAGAGGTTGGTCCACCCCGGTCCTCTCGTACTAGGGGCAGCCTTTCTCAAGTTTCCTGCGCGCGCAGCGGATAGGGACCGAACTGTCTCACGACGTTCTAAACCCAGCTCGCGTACCGCTTTAATGGGCGAACAGCCCAACCCTTGGGACCTACTC
>JAYTGI010000194.1:0-5329 GCA_043733605.1 Demequina sp.
GGCTGTAGACGGCGCGGAGGGTCATTCATCCAGAATACTGGCGGGTGCCACGCGGGCCCTTACCGGCCCAGGACGCCCGGCCTACACTGGATGGCATGACTGACACCACCGTTGCCGCCGAGGTTGAGGACGCGCGCGTCGAGGCTGCACGGATTGAATCTGCACGGATTGAATCCGCACGGATTGAATCTGCGCGGATTGAATTTGCAGTGCTGGAGGCCTGCGGGCGCGCCAAGGTAGCTTCGCACGCCCTCGCGACCGCCACCAGAATCACCAAGGATGCGGCGCTCCACGCGATGGCCGACGGCCTAGTCGCGCAGTCAGCACGCATCATCGCCGCCAACGCGATCGACGTGGAGCGAGAGCGCGCCGAAGGCATGAGCCCCGGCCTGCTCGATCGCCTCACGTTGACGGTGGCGCGCCTTGATGCCATCGCGGATGCCTTGCGCTTTCTCGCGTCCCTTCCCGACCCCGTAGGCGAGGTCAAGAGGGGATCGACGCTTCCCAACGGCATGCGGCTGATCCAGAAGGCAGTGCCGATGGGCGTGGTCGGCATGATCTATGAGGCGCGACCCAACGTCACGGTCGACGCGGCCGGACTCGCCCTCAAATCGGGCAATGCCGCTGTGTTGCGCGGAGGCTCGGCGGCTAGGGAGTGCAACGAGGTGCTCATCGCGGTGTTGCAGGACGCCCTCGAGTCGGTGGGCCTTCCCCGCGACGCGGTGCAGTCGATCGACGCGTACGGGCGCGAGGGTGCGAAGGTGCTCATGCACGCGCGCGGACTCGTTGACGTGTTGGTGCCGCGCGGTGGGCGCGACCTGATTCAGACAGTGGTGCGCGAGTCGACGGTGCCAGCGATCGAGACGGGGGAGGGGAACTGCCACGTCTACCTCGACGCGTCGGCGCCGCTGCAGCGCTCGATCGACATCGTGCTCAACTCCAAGACGCATCGGGTGGGTGTGTGCAACGCGGCCGAGACGCTCCTGGTGCACAAGGACGCGGAGGACAAACTGCCGGCGGTCCTGGAGGCGCTTCACAAGGCTGGGGTCACCCTCCACGTCGATGAAGCGGCCGCCGACCTCGCCCCAGACAACGTCCCCACTGTGCCCGCCACGGAAGAGGACTGGGCAACGGAGTACCTGTCTCTTGACCTGGCAGTCAAGATTGTGGACGACATTGACGAGGCCATCGCGCACATCCGCCGCTACTCGACGGGCCACACCGAGGCGATCGTCACGGAGGACATCGGCGCGGCCGATCACTTCGTCAAACACCTGGATTCGGCGGCCATTATGGTAAACGCATCGACGCGTTTCACCGACGGAGGTGAGTTCGGCTTGGGCGCGGAAATTGGCATCTCCACGCAAAAGTTGCACGCCCGTGGACCGATGGGCCTTGGGGAGCTCACCACCACCACCTGGGTCGTGTACGGGGACGGGCACACGCGCAGTTAGTGGGACGTTATGCCCAGGGGGGCACGCGTGAAATACTGAGGGAAGTCAACCGTTAAGGAGACATTGTGACCACCATCCTCGCGGCCACCGCTGAGGGGGCGCACGCCTCATCGTCGATCCCACCTGTCGCGGTGGGACTGCTGGCCTTTTCCGGTTTGATGGCATTGCTCTTCGTGACTTTTGCGTTCCGGAGTGTGGGCACGCGTCACCAGGGTGACTAACAACCGCATCGGCGTCCTCGGGGGCACGTTCGATCCCGTCCACCTCGGCCACCTTGTGGTGGCAAGCGAGGTGTGTGCCGCGCTCTCACTCGACAGCGTGATTTTGGTTCCCGCTCACCAACAGCCTTTCAAGGACTCCACGGGTCACGCGTCACCCCAGCAGAGGATTGCCATGTGTCGGCTCGCCGTCGAGGGTGATGACAGGCTTGAGGTGAGCGACGTTGACATCGTGCGCGGGGGGCTGACCTATACGGTCGACACGCTTGCCGACATCGCCGCCGCGCATCCCGGCGCGGAATTGTTCTTCATTACAGGGGCCGACGCAGTGTCCCGTTTGTCCGAATGGCGCGAGCCTGAACGCCTCATGAAGCTCGCCCGGTTTGTTGGCGTGCGGAGGCCTGGGCACCCTGTACCTGCGTTGATTCCGCCACATTTGGTGGTTGAGACACCAGAAGTGGGGGTATCCTCAACCGAAGTTCGGCGTCGCCGTCGGGCCGGGGAGCCGGTGCGCTACCTCGTCCCTGATGCCGTTGCCGCTTACATTGCCCAGCACGCGTTGTACCTCGGAGGACTGGATGGCTGACGCGCACCTGTCGCGCCGTGCACGCCGCACCTTTGAAGAAGAGGCTGCGGATCGCGCGGCGTCCCAGGACCCCACGCTAGCGCTCGCCCAGGGGCTTGCATCGGGCGAGAATGCCGCCGTCGATACCGACACTGCAGCGGTCAGCCGGCGAGACCGCAGGCGGAAGGAACGCCTCGCTCACCCGCTCGAGGCGTGGACCGCCGAAGAGGAAATGCTCGCCACGGGGCAGATCCCCGCGATGACGCCCGCACGTATCGCCGAGCAAGAGCAGATTTCGCGCAATAAGGCCGATAGGGCGGCTCAAGAGGCCACCGCGGCGTCTCTGGAGTTCAGGAGGCTCGCGGAGTCGGACATCAGGCGTTCGCCCGCGCTGGCCGTTGAAGCGCCTGGTGTAGCGGCGCCCGAGGTAGAGGCGCCCGTTTCTTTGCAGTCCCCGCCCCACGCGCCCGTTTCGCGAGAGCCGGCGGCTCAGCCCACGTGGGCGCCGGAGCACCCCACCGCGTTCCCCGGCGGCTTTGAGCCCGCGTCCGAGCCGTCGTGGTCCGAGCAGGCCGCTGCGCCCGAGCAGACTGTGCCCGAGCAGACATCGCAGGAGTTCGCGTGGTCCGCGTCGCGGAATGCGTCTCTTGACGCGGAGGAAGCACCGGACTCTGAGGTGGCGCCGGGCGCAGGCCAGGAGGGCGCTCGCGCGGGCCAGCCGGTCTTCGAGCCCTATCAGCCGCGTATGGCCTTGGACGACGCGCCGCTCGCTGTCGCCCACCCGGTGCATGATGAGGCGCCCTTTGTTTCGCAATCAGAAAGCGTTGACGCGCCCGTAGTGGAGCGCTCGAATATCTTCGACACGCTCTTTCCGCCCGGTTCGCGCCAGGCGAAGACGCGCCAGCAGGACCCATTCGCCGCAGGCTCGCCCGAGGCGCCAGCGCCCGCCGAATCGGGGCAGATTCCGATTCTGCTTCCGCCGCTTGAGGTGCCCGGACGGGACACCAACCCCATTGACGAGATTCGACGCCTGGCGGCGGAAGCCTTAAGCCGCCTTGAGGGTGTGTCAAGGACGGACGAGGCGGTAGCCGCAGCGGCCGCAGCCGGGTTGGCTCCGGATCCTTCCACAGCTGCCGAGTTCGACTCGTTGCGTTCCGCGTCGTCGCGGTCAGCCGTACAGGCGCCCGGTGCACCGCCCACGCAGCAGGGACCCTCGAGGGTCGACGCACCGTCCGAGTTCTCCTGGGAGGTGGATGACGGCCGAGGCCCTTCCGCGAACCCAGCTGACGTGGTACCAACTTTTGATTCGATCGCTGGCCTGTCCCATCACTCGGAGCCCGAGCCGGATACGTCGTCCGGCGGCCTTGCTCCACATCACGCGGTGTTTGATCAATTGCCGCAGCCAGGCTCCGGTGCCACCTACGTTCGTGGAGTTGAGGAGCGCTTCGCTCCCACGACCTCGGGCCAGTTCCAGATGCCGGGCCAACCTCAGGCGCCGCAGGGCAGATCGGCCGCGCCTCAGGGTCTCGCGGGGCCGCAGGGTCCGGCTTGGGCCTCTCACCCACTGAATGCGGCGCAAGGCGGGGCTGCCGAAGCCAGTGACTTCACGCCGCTCTCCAATGTGCCGACGCCCGACTTCAGCGGGCTCTATCAGCAAGGATCTCCAGGGGCGTTCCCACCGCTCACAGGTGCGATCAACATCGCAGCCTTGAATAACGCTGAATTCCACGACGGTGACATGAACGCCCCAGGCCAAATGCCTTCTGTTCGCCGCCTAGACCTGCAGGAAGTGGGAGGAGCTAAGCACTTCAAGTGGCTCCACCTCGCCGTGATCGGAGCCCTCATGTTCGTTCTTGGAGTTGTCATCTACAACGCGGCGTTCGCTTCATGACGGCGACCACGCGCGCGCTCGACATCACCCAGGCCGCGGCTCTCGCGGCATACGACAAGAAGGCCGAAGACGTGGTCGCCTTGGACGTCAGCGGCCAGACGCCCATTGCGGACGTGTTCCTGATCGCCACTGCGTCCAACGAGCGTCAGGTGACGGCGATTGCCGAGGGGATCGAGCAGTCGCTGCTGGCTACCGGCGTCAAGGCCGTGCGCCGCGAGGGTGTGCGTGAGGGCAGGTGGGCGCTCATCGACTTCAACGACCTCATCGTGCACGTGATGCACCAAGAGGACCGCGCCTACTACTCGCTCGAGCGCTTGTGGAAGGACTGCCCGGTCGTCGCACTGCCAGCAGACCTGTGAAACGCCTGATCCTGGTCCGCCACGGCGAGACCGACTGGAACGTGGCGCATTTGCTTCAGGGTGCATCGGACATCCCGCTCAACGACAACGGCCGCGCCCAAGCGCGCGCCGCGGCTCCCGAGCTCGCGCGCATCGCCGCCGTGACGCGCATCGTCTCGTCGGACCTGTCGCGCGCGGTGGAGACCGCGCACATCTTTGCCGATGCGATGGGCGCCGAGGTGGTCATTGACGCGCGATGGCGCGAGAGGTCGTATGGCGTGTGGGAGGGCCTTCCCGAGGACGTGCGCGAGGCCGACCACGCCGAGGAGTACCAGCGCTGGGTGGGTGGCCTCGAGCCGAACGTTGAGGGCTACGAGATGAACCACACCGTGCGCGACAGGGCACTCGCTGCCATCGACGACCTCGCGCCTAGCGAAGGCACGCACGTGGTCGTGTCGCACGGGTCCACCACCCGCGTGGCCGTCGGCGCGCTGTTGGGGGTCGAGCTCGGTTCTCATGGCGTCGGAAATCTTGGCAACGCCGAGTGGGCGGAACTCACTCGTGAGGGCGACGGGCCGTGGGTGTTGCGTTCGCTCAATGCGCGCGCGCTCGACAAGCAGTCACTCAATGCGCCATCGGCGAGTGACGAAGCATGACCCGCCTGATTCTGTTGCGCCACGCGCGCACCGGTCACAACTCGGAGGGCCGTCTGCAGGGATCGCTCGACGTGCCCCTGAGCGCCGACGGCATCGCGCAGGCGGCCGAGGTCGCCAAGCGCGTCGTGGGGGAGTACGGCGCTTCGGTTTCGGTCGCATCGTCGCCCCTTCAGCGAGCTACGGGTACGGCCGACGCTCTGGCCGCGC